>NZ_JBHWDU010000066.1:0-46299 GCF_042734825.1 Kitasatospora sp. NPDC059648
ACCCGGCGGGCCGCGTCGCCCGCCTTACCGCCGCCCCCCGCCACGCACACACCCACCCCGACCACCCTCCAGCCGTCGCCCCGGCCGGGCCGACGGCTCGGAAATCGCCGGACGATCGATCAACCGCGTGGGGCGAGGTCGGGACGCGATCCTCACGGTCGCGTCGCCCCTTCAGCGTGCCGTGAGGCGCAGGGCGTCGACGGCGAGGCGGGCGGCGGTGCCGATGGCGGCGTCGGCGGCGGGGAGGGTCAAGCTGGTGGCGGCGGCGCGGGTGAAGACGGCCAGGGCGTAGCGGCCGCCGTCGGGGTACTCCACCACGCCGACCTCGTGGCGCAGGGTGGGCAGGGTGCCGGTCTTGCCGTGGACGCGGACGTCGTCGAACGGGAACCCGGAGGCCAGCCGGTGCGGCCAGACCTGGAGGCCGAGCAGACGGCGAAGCGCGGCGCCGGGTTCGCCAGGGCAGGCGTCGCCGTGCCAGAGGGCGGCGAGCAGGGCGGTCATCTCGCGGGCGGTGCTGCGGTTGGTGAAGGCCGGGTCGAGGACCCTGAGCCGGGCGACGACGGCGGGGTCGACCGGGGAGTCCTGGCCGGTGTCCTCGGCGAGGACGGCGACCAGCTCGCGGAGGGTGTGGACGGCGACAGTGCGGGTCAGGCCCAGCTCGGCCATGGTGCGGTTGACGGTCTCCAGGCCGACTTCGTCCCAGAGCACGTCCGCGGCGGCGTTGTCGCTGACCGCGACGGTCAGGTAGGCGAGGTCGCGCAGCGAGAGCCGGGCTGCGTCGAGCATGGCCGACAGGCCCGTGCGCCCCGGAGTGCGGTCGGCGGCGGGGAGGTCCACCGGCCGGGTCAGGTCGATCCGTCCGGCGGCGGCCTCGCGGTACAGCGTGACCAGGAGGCAGAGCTTGTGGACGCTGGCGGTGCTGACCGGGGTGTCGGCGCCGAGGGCGAGTTCGGCGCCGCTGTCGAGGTCGCGGGCGTGCAGCAGGCCGGTGACCCCGGCTTCGGCGAAGGCGGCGGCGATGCGGGCGCGCGCGGCGGGGGCGCCGGCGGGGTCCCGACGGGCGGCGGCGTCGTCTCCCGAACGGTCTCCGCGGGCCCGGTCACCCGTCGTACTGTCGGTGGTCACAGCGGGAACTCCATGGCGGGCCGGGGGAAGAGCGGGCGGTTGGGCGGCTGGGGCAGCAGGCCGCCCGGTTCGGTCAGCGCCCGGTGGGCGGCCTCGGCGAACAGGCGGACGGCGGGCCCGTCGCGCCCGGCCGGCCAGGCGGTGGAGGTGCGCCAGGTCAGCGGGGTGCCGGTGAGCGGACGCCAGACTGTACCCGGCGGCGCCGCGGTGCGCGGCACCAGGGCGACGGCGCTGCCGGTGAGCACCAGCGCGCCCGCGACGTCCGGGCCGGGCGGGTCGACGACCGCCTCCGGGGTGCAGCCGTGCCGGGCCAGGGTGGTGAGCATCTCGTCGTACAGTGCCGGGGCGGTGGCGCGGGGAAAGAGCACCAGGCGTCGCCCGGTCAGCTCCGCCACGGCCAGTTCCGGGCGGTCGGCGTGCGGGCCGTCGGCGGCGAGCAGCACGCCCAGCGGCTGGTGCAGCACCGGCCCGAAGGCCAGGCCCGGGGCCGGGCAGGGGTGGCGGACGACGGCGACGTCCACCGTGTGCTGGGCGAGTTCGCGCACCGCGGCCGCGACCGGCAGTTCCCGCAGGTCGAGCCGGGTGCCCGGGGAGGCGTTCTCGAAGCCGGTGAGCAGCGCGGCCAGGGCGGCCGGTCCGAGGTCGGGCGGTACGGCCGCGCGCAGGGTGCC
The DNA here is from genome assembly GCF_042734825.1 of Kitasatospora sp. NPDC059648. NCBI lineage: Bacteria > Bacillati > Actinomycetota > Actinomycetes > Kitasatosporales > Streptomycetaceae > Kitasatospora > Kitasatospora sp. NPDC059648. The sequence goes on from NZ_JBHWDU010000066.1 coordinate 1,797, forward strand.
CGCCCGGCCGGTGCGCAGGTCGGCCGCGACGGCCAGCAGGCGGGCGGAGCTCTCCAGCACCTCCTCCGCCTCGTCGAGCAGCAGCCGGCCGGCCGGGGTGAGCGCGACCCCGCGCGGACCGCGGTCGAACAGGCTGACGCCGAGTTCGCGTTCCAGCCGCTGGATCCGCTGGGAGAGCGAGGGCTGGGCGATCCGCAGCCGCTCGGCGGCGCGCCCGAAGTGCCGCTCCTCGGCGACGACACGGAAGTGGCGGAGGTGCCCCAGCAGGTCCATGAGCAGCAATCATAGGCAGTTCTTTATGAACCTCTTCATCATCATGCTCTTGGACTGGAGTCCTGACGGCCTGTTTAGGTGAGGCCACGGCCCGACCACGCGGCCTTCCCGTACACCTGATCTGGAGACCACCGATGACGTCGTTGTTCCGGCACCCCCGCACCGCGCTGCCCGCCGTCGCCCTGCTCGCGGCGGCCCTGACCGCCGGCTGCGATCGCGGCACCTCCGGCAGCACCGGCGCTCCGGCGGCGGTCGCGACCACCACGGCTTCCACGGCCACGGCCTCCGCCGGCCCGGCCGACGCCGCCTTCAAGGACCTCGAACAGCACTTCGGCGCGCGCCTCGGCGTGTACGCGCTGGACACCGGCAGCGGCCGGGAGGTCGCCTACCGCCCCGACGAGCGCTTCGCCTTCGCCTCGACGATCAAGTCGCTGCTCACCGGGGCCCTGCTGCGCACGGCGAGCGACCAGGAGCTGGACAAGGTGGTCACCTACCGCCAGGAGGACGTGCTGGCCTGGGCGCCGATCACCTCCCAGCACGTGGCCACCGGCATGAAGGTGCGCGACCTGGCCGCCGCCGCCATCGAGTACAGCGACAACACGGCCGCCAACCTCCTCCTCACCGAACTCGGCGGCCCGGAGGCCCTCCAGCGGACCCTGCGCGACCTCGGCGACCCGACCACCAACGTCAACCGCAACGAACCCGCCCTGAACGAGGCGACCCCGGGCGACCCCCGCGACACCAGCACGCCCCGCGCCTTCGCCGCCGACCTGCGCCGCTACGCCCTCGGCGACGTCCTGACGGAGGACCGGCGCCGGCTGCTCACCGACTGGCTGGTCGGCAACACCACCGGCGCCCCGTTCATCCGCGCGGGCGTACCCGCCGACTGGAAGATCGGCGACAAGACCGGCACCGCAGGCTACGGCACCCGCAACGACGTCGCCGTCGCGTGGCCCTCCGGCGGGCGCGGCCCGATCGTCCTCGTCGTGCTGTCCGACCGCGGCAAGGCCGACGCCACCTCCGACGACGCCCTGATCGCCGAGGCCACCAAGGCCGTCGTCACCGCCCTCGGCTGACCGTGCGGATGCGTAGTGGCTCCCAGCCGCCCGGCGCCCTTGTCACGGCGATCCGCCGCTGGAAGCATCACCCCCGTCCGGCCGTACCCCGGCGGAGCCGTCCGCCGACGCGTGTGCCGGGTACCGACTTCCGGGGGAACCACACCATGCTGCCTCGCCGTACTCCGCTGCGGACCGCCCTCGCCGTCCTCGGCGCGGGCGCCCTGCTCGTCGTGAGCACCTCCACACCGGCCTTCGCCGTCGAAGGCGACTTCCCGATGACCTCCACCCCGAACTGCGACGCCGTCCAGAAGATCGAGCCGCGCCTCTACACCGACGGCCTCTACCACGACTTCCAGGCCATCGACCCGACCAGGACGAACGGCCACTGCCAGTTCCTGGTCTGGGACAACGGCCAGATCCGCTACGACTCCTACAGCGGTGCCCAGTCCCCGTGGTTCTACGACGGCCCGGGCCACCGGGTCCGGACCCAGATCATCGACAACCTCGGACCCGGGATCTCCTGGGGCATGTACAACTGATCGCGGCCTGCCGCCCGGTCAGCGGTCGAACCCTTCGCCGAGGCGGGGAAGGACGGCTGCGGCGCCGTCCTCGCCCGCGATCCGCCGGGCACGAACTCCCTTGGGCATCAGGTTGGTTCGGGCCTGAAGCAGCCACGCCGTCCGAGCCGTACCCGACGAGCGACGCCCCGGCCCCTGTCACCGGCACTCCCGCCCGAACGCTGGCCGCGCCCCCGTGCTCGCGGTCATGCTGGTGACGCAATCACCCATCCGCACACGGGGGCTGACGATGAATCACGGTAAGGAACCCGGCACGAGCCTGAACCGCCGCACCCTGCTCACCGCCGCCGGAGGGCTGGCCACCGGGCTGGCCGGGACGGCGGCGGCCGGCGCCGTCCCCGCCGGGGCGGCCGGGCGCCGGGAGCCGGCACCCTTCGGTCCGGCCGTGGTGCGCCCCGGCGACCCTCGCTACGAGGGCCTGCTCAAGGGCGACAACCAGCGCTTCGTCGGGCGTCCGGAGGAGATCGTGGTGGCCGGCACCACCGAGCAGGTGGTGCGGGCGGTCCAGGACGCGGTGCGCGGCGGACGGCGCATCGGTGTGCGCAGCGGCGGCCACTGCTTCGAGGACTTCACCGCGGACCCGGCGATCCGGGTGCTGCTGGACCTCTCGCAACTGGACGCGGTGGGCTACGACCCGGGGCGGCGGGCCTTCGAGGTCTGGCCGGGGGCCACGCTCGGAAGGGTGTACCGGACGCTGTTCAAGGGCTGGGGCGTCACCGTGCCGGCCGGCGGGTGCCCGGAGGTGGGGGTCGGCGGGCACCTGGTCGGCGGCGGGTACGGGCCGCTGTCGCGGCGCTACGGCTCGGTGGTGGACCACCTGTACGGCGTCGAGGTGGTGGTCGTCGACCGCGACGGCACCGCCCGCGCCGTGATCGCCACCCGCGAGCCGGACGACCCCAACCGCGAACTCTGGTGGGCGCACACCGGCGGTGGCGGTGGCAACTTCGGCGTGGCCACCCGGTACTGGCTGCGCTCACCGGAAGCCGACGCCGAGGCCCGTTCGGGGTCGCCGGACCCGTGCCGCCTGCTGCCGCCCTCGCCCGCCGAGATGCTGGAGGCCCTGGTCGAGTGGCCCTGGGACGGTTCGAGGACCACCGAGCGGGCGTTCACCACCCTGGTGCGCAACTTCTGCACCTGGCACGAGCGCAACAGCGACCCGGGGTCGCCGTACGCCGGCCTGTACGCGATCCTGCAGCTCACCCACCACAAGGCGACCGGATTCTCGATGGTGGTCCAGATGGACGCCGGGATCCCTGGCGCGGCGGAGACGGTGAAGGACTTCGTCGACCAGGTGAACGCTGGCACCGGCCTGGACGCCGGCGGCGGCAGCGCGACCGTCCCCTGGCTCTACCCGATGACCTGGCCGGGCAACGGCGAGGCCGGCGACATCGTCACCCGCCGCTACAAGGGCAAGGCCGGCTACCTCAAGCGATCCTTCACCGAGCCACAACTCGCCGCGATCTACCGCCACTTGACCAACGACACCGGCACCGCCGCCTGCGGCATGCTGGTGATCGGCTACGGCGGCCGGGTCCGCGCCGTGGAGCCCGGCGCCACCGCGGTGGCGCAGCGCGACGTCGTGATGAAGGCGGTCTACCACAGCGTCTGGGCCGACGAGGAGCACGACGGCGCCAACCTCTCCTGGGTGCGCGAGCTCTACCGCGACGTCTACGCGGACACCGGCGGGGTGCCCGTGCCGGGCGAGGTGAGCGACGGCTCGTACATCAACTACCCGGACGCCGACCTCGCCGACCCCGCCTGGAACACCTCCGGCGTTCCCTGGCACACCCTCTACTACAAGGACGACTACCCGCGCCTGCAGCGGGTCAAGGCCCGCTGGGACCCGCGCAACGTGTTCCGCCACGCCCTCTCGGTCGAACTCCCCTGAGGCCCGGCGGAGGCGGCCTGCGGTCGAAGGTCCGCCCATGCGTTGGAAGAAGTCACGGCTTCCACAAACCCGAACTCGACTCTGCCGGCCCGCACCGACAACGGCACCAAGATAATTCCGGGGAACGCCAAGGCGGCCCCCATCAGCCTCGTTACGCGCCTGCCTGGGTCAGACGATGCTCCCTTCGCAGAACAGTTCGAAGGTTCCTCCTCCGAAGGCCGGCAGGCCGGTGGTGGCCGCGGTGTCGAAATGCGCCGGGCTCGGCGGGAACAGTCCGCTGCCGGGGAGGACGAGTTCGAACGGGGGCGGACCGCCGAAGGTCGGGATGTCGGTACACCGGCAGGCGTGGAAGGCGCCGTCATCCGTGACGATCCCCAACTCGACGTGGGCGGTGCCGACGATGGGTTCCGTGGGCACAGTGACCGATTCCCGGTCACTCGCAACCTACGGGCAACCTCCCTCGGCGGGACGCCTTCCGGCGGGACGACGGCAATATGCCTTCGTGACGGCTCCGACGGCCTGTGGGGGGCGGGGACTTCGCCGACCGGTACCCGCGCGACTGCGCCCCCGCCGGCCGGGCGCCGTCCCGTTACCACGCGGCGTATGCCCGCATTGACGGGTTTGGTGGCGGTCCAGGCACGGAGCCGATGCCGGTTTCGGTTCCCAAACCCGGATCCGTGACGTGCCGCCGTTCGGTGATCGTCAACGTGCCCGTGGCCCTCGGCGGCACGCCGAGTCCCCAGCTTGCCAAGCCCACCGACGTCGTCGAAATGCTGGGGCTGTGGTGACCGGTGCTATGCCGGGCTCGGTCCTGGCCGCCTTCGCGCACCCCGACGACGGTGAACTATGGGCCGTCGCCCCCCCTCGCCCTCCACGCCAGGAGCGCCGTCGTCACCGTCGTCCTGCACCGCGACGACGACCGCGACACCGGGGCTCGCAAGGGCGCCGCAGTTTCGTGCCGACCGGCGCCAACTCCCCCGGCTCGACCCTGCCACCATGCAACGGCTGCTGCTGGAGAGAGGGCGCCGGCAAGGGTGGTGCCACTCGGGCACGGGTCGGCCGCGGTTCTCGGAGGCCGCCCGGGCCACTGCCCGCCCTTCATATGCTCCGGCCGGGCTCCGGCATGCGTCCCTGCGGCGCGCTGCGCCCGGTCGGCCCAGCATCCCCTACCGGCACGACAAGGCCGGACGGCCCCGGCGGGCGGGATGCGCCAGCCGGGGCCTCACACTGTTGCCGGGTCAGAGCTTGCCGCGGTAGCCGCCGGTCTCGCTGCCGCGCTTCTCGATGAAGCTTTTGAAGCGCTTCAGGTCGCCCCTCACCTGCCGGTCGAGCATGTTCATCATGTCGGCGGCCTTCTCCACCAGCCCCTCGGGCTGGTAGTCCATCGACATCACGATACGGGTGTGGCCGGCGTCCAGAGGCTGGAAGGACACCATGCCGGTCTGCTTCACTTCGCCCGTGACCGTGCGCCACGCCACGTGGTCGTCCGGGACCTGGTCGACGATCTCGGTGTCGAACTCCCGGCTGACACCGGCGATCTTCGTCTTCCAGCGGTTGTGGCGGTCGTCGATCTGCGTGATCTCCTCGACGCCCTCCATGAACATCGGGAACTGCTCGAACTGCGTCCACTGGTTGTACGCGGTGCTGATCGGCACGTCGACGTCGATCGTCTCCTGGACCCTGCTCATAACCAACCCTCCTTACTCGTCTCGTCGGTCTGCTGAACCGGACTGAACCGGACCCGCGCGCTCCTCGGCCTTTCCGCCCAACCCACGGCGTGCCCCCAACCGGCAAAAACCAGCACCGGCCGGCCACAGCGGGCGGCGGCCAGTCCCCCGACGGCCACGGTCGTGGGCCGCCCTGGCCGCGCCGAGTGTGGTCCGCCCGGGCGGACTCACTCCCGCACGCCCACGAACACGGCCCGCATCGCTGGCCCTTACAGTCCTTTCCTTCGACGGGTGGCGCGGTCAGTCCTTGAAGGCGTCCTTGACCTTTTCGCCGACCTGCTTCACTCGCCCTTGACTTGGTCGCCCTTGCCTTCGGCTTTCAGGCGTTCGTTGCCGACCGTCTTGCCCGCGGCCTCCTCGACCTTGCCCTTGATCTTGTCACCGAGGTTCGAGGCCTCGTCCGAGGCGCTCATTGCGATCTCTCGCCGTTGCCGCAACGGCCTGTCCCCGAAGCGTGTGCCCGGATTTCCTGCAGGCATGCACCCGATGCGGTGCGGTTGGTCCGGTACCGCGGCGGCGGGCGTGGGCACTGCGCTTACTGGACCTGGATGCAGGTCGGGGTGTCCGGGAGTGGCCGTGGGAACGGTGCCGCCCCGGGTGCCTGGAGTCGCCGTGCTGACCGGTGCAGCCGGGCGGCGCCGCGATGATGCCGGACCTGCACGACGTGACCGTTCTGGACTCGGTCGGACTGAACGCACTGCTGCTGGCCCAGAGCCAGGCCGCTTGCCAGGGGCACCGTCGTGTCGTCCAGCTCGCCCCGCCTTCCGACCAGGTGGCGCGGCTGCTGGAGATCACCGGATGCGACCGAGTCTTTCCCGTTGACCTGGGCGTGCCTCGCTCGGCTCGTTGAACGGAGTCGGGTGCGCTGATGGCACACCCGAGCCGTCCGTGCCACGAGTCCCGGCATACTCCCCCGTGCCGTCTTGGGACCGGACGGCACTCGGGGCGGTCGACCGCCACAGCGGAATTCCGGCCACCTTCGCCCCTCCCCCTCTTGCGCGGCCCCGCACCCGCGAAGGAGGTCTGTCATGAGGCGGGTCGGGGCCAGCGGCCGATGGGAGACAACAGCCCTGCACGGCGGTGTTTGCCGGACTCGGGTCGCGGGACCCCAGCATCGAGTGCCGTACAGGCGTGACCTCGGGCCGCATTGGGCCGTTGCAAAGGTATGAGCCATTCCATGTCCTGGGCCGGCCTGCCCGGCGTTCCCGGCCTGGGAGAAGACGAGGCCGACTCGGTTGCCGGTGGGCCGAGCGGGCACGACGGGGACGTACTGGCCGCCGTCGCCGCCTGCACGGCGAGGGCCGCGGCCTGGGTAGGCCACCTCGCGGACCGGCAACCCGACCCCGCGCACGGCCGGGTCCTGCACCAGTTCGCCGAAGCGGTCGCCCGAGTCGGCAGCGACCTGGATCCCGGGGACGGCTACCTGGGCGGCGTCGATTGGCAGACCCGCTCGCACCTCGACGGCTACGTGCTGCTCGGCGCCCGGCGCAGCTACCAGCCCATCGACCTGGACGTGATCGAAGCGGTGGCTGTCGGCGCGGTAGCCGCCCTCGCTCTCGCCCTGCCTGCCGCCGCGATGTTCGACGTGGCCGACCTGCCCCGTGTGTGTGCGCTGATCGACCAGGTCCTCGCCGCCGGGCGTGCCTGCCGCCAGCAACACCATGGCGCCGGCTGACAGTAGCGCCATCACCGCCCGTGCGGGGCCCGGATCCTCCCGGAGGAAGCCGGGAATCACGCAGTAGTGGATCATGCCCGGCTGGCCGCTTCCGGGCACGCGAAGGGAGCCGTGGGAGGTCGTGCCGACCTGGTTGCGGCATGTGAGCAGAGTCCGTCCTCCGTTCGGCTTCCTCTGGGCATGCGCGGCGCTGTGTCAGGGCACACGGACCACACCTGTCCACGGCTTGAAGGAGGCCTTGTGTCCACTGACGCCATCGTTTTGCTCAAGGAAGACCACAAACGGGTCCGCCGGCTCTTCCGCGCCTTCCAGAACGCCGACAAGGCGACCAGGGCTGAGACGGTGAACCAGATCCTGGAGGCTCTTACGGTCCACACCTACATCGAGAACGAGGTCATGTACCCCGAGGTGCGCAGGCTCGTTCCGGAGCTGGAGGGCGACATCCTGGAGTCCTTCGAGGAGCACCACGTCGCCGATCTGCTATGCGCCGAGCTGGCCGGCCTGAGCCCCGACGATGAACGCTTCGATGCCAGGACCACCGTGCTGATCGAAAGCGTGAGCCGCCACATCGAGGAGGAGGAGAACGACTGGTTCCCCAAGGTGCGCGAAGCGCTGGGTCGCAAGGAGCTGCAGGAGATCGGAGTCCGTCTGATCGAAGCGCGCGACAAGGCGCCCCGCAGGCCCGAGACGCCCAGCGCGCTCAAGAAGGTGGCGGACGCTGTTCTGTCCTGACGGGACCAAGGGCACGGCCCGGTGTCCGGGCCTGCGCCGTCCACGGCCATCCGCACTGCGGCGAAGGACACAGGACTACTGCGGTTCGTCTGGCGGGAGGAGAGGGCCGAGCGGTCCGAGGTCGAGGTTGAGGTCCTGCATGGTGAGCCCGTAGCGGGCACACAGGTCGTTCATGCGCTCGTGTAGCGCCATGAGGGTGGCTCCGAGGTTCTCCTCCTGCTCCTCGGTGAGGTCGCCGGCTTCGACACGGTGCAGGGCCTGCCGTTCCATGAGCTGTCGGAGGAGTTCGACGAGGGTGAGGACGAGCTTCATCAGGTCCCGTTCGACGGTCTCGGGGCTGGTCGTGATTCTTCGGGGTGCATGGGGCGGGCGGCCCCGGCCTGTGGCTGCCTGATCGCTCCTGGTGGCCGGCAAAACGCGGAACGCGCGTGCGGCGGCCTGGGCCACCTCTTGGCGGCGGTCCGGACGGGGTGGCCTGTCGGCGGTCACCGCGTCCCCCACTCTCCGGATGGGGCGTGCGCCGCCCAGGGAGCGGCCGTGCGCTCGCTGATCGACGTGATGAGGGCGCGCAGCGAGATCCGTACGAGGTCGATGTCGGCGACGGACAGGACGAGGTCACCGGTGACGACCACTCCGCCGCTGAGCAGCCGGTCCAGGAGGTCGATGAGGGCGACCTGCTGCTGCGGCGGGGACGCGCCGCTGGTCGGAGCCGGGGTGTTTCCTGAAGGGTTCACGGTGCACTCGCCGTGCCGGGTTCGGGAGGGGTCAGGGTGGCGAAGGAGTAGGGGGCCCACGGACCGGTGACGTCGACCCGCAGGCCGGGGAGACCGTCGGTGGCGTGCATGGTCTCCTCGCGGAACGCGCGGACATGGTCCGCAGGCACGAGGTAGGCGTCGTTGACCACGTTCTGTCCGGGGCCGGTTGCCAGTTCGCCTTCCTGGACGCGGTGACGTGCCCACTGCACCGCGTGGGCACGGGCGCTCACTGCGATCCGTTGTGCCGCCTCTTCGGCCGCCCGGTGGGCGTCGTGGCGGGCGTCCTGCTCCGTACGGCGGCGGCGTAGGTAGGCGCGGCCCGGACTGAGCGCCGGATCAGGCGGGGCATCCGTTGCGGCGGGGGGCCGGGGTTCGGCCTCGATGTAGAGCTTGACGCCCAGCTCCACATGGCCACGCAGGCGTTCCAGGCCGTCCAGGAACAGTTTCTGGTTGTCGTCGAGCATCGCGCGTACCCGGTCGTCGTCGAGGTAGACGGTGGCCAGGCGCAGTGGAAGGACGGTTGTGTGCGCTGCCAGCGCTTCGATGACGCCGTGGTGGGCCCGGGCCAGGGCTTCGAGCCAGCCGAGGTCCTCCAGGTGCCGATGCAGGGCCGCCTCGTGGAAGTCCTCGGCGGGAACGGGGCTGACGACGGCCACCGGGGTGGTGCTGCGGTCGGGAGTCAGCAGGCGGACGGGTGCTCCGGCGACGCCGGTGAGGGTGCCCGCCTCGGCGGTCAGGGCGGGGGTGCGGTCGCGGGCGACGGCGTAGGCGTAGGTGAGGGAGGCGTCGCTCATGTGTCACCTGGACCGGGTCGTGGGTGAGCGGTGGGCCGCTGGGCCGGGCGACGGCGCGGCGTGGCTGCCTCCGGAGAGCTGACGGGCGGGAGGGCGGCGTCGGCGCGCAGGGCCTCGATCTGTTCACGCAGGCGTTGGTTCTCCTCTTCGAGACGGGAAGTGGAGTGGTCGGCGCGGGAGGACAGCGACGGGTCGTGTTCCCACCAGTCGATGCCCATCTCCTTGGCCTTGTCCACGGAGGCGATGAGCAGGCGCAGCTTGATGGTGAGCAGCTCGATGTCGAGGAGGTTGATCTGGATGTCGCCGGCGATGACGACGCCCTTGTCCAGCACCCGCTCCAGGATGTCGGCGAGACTGGCGGAGGAGGCCGGCTGGTAGGGCGGCCCGGCCCGGGAGGGCAGCGAGCCCAGACGGTTGGCGAGAGAATCACTCACTGCTGTCCTCCGTCCGGCCGCGTGGCTGCTGCGCGGTCATGGTGCGCGGCGCTGGGTGTGGGCCCGGATTTCGTCGAGGCGGTCGAGGAGTTCGTCCTCGCGCCGGTCGAAGGTCTCCTCGTCGATCTCCCCGGCCAGGAGTGCTCGCTCCAGTGCGGCAAGGTCGTGTTCGACGGGCGCCGGGTCGTAGTACTCGTCCTCGGCGGTTTCGACGACGCGTTCGAGCACCCAGACGGTGCCGCGCACCGGCGCGAGCGGGAGGGTGAGGATCTGGGTGATCAGACCCATGGCTTCACGTCCTTCAGACGAAGCTGTAGGCGGGCAGGGGGCCGTACAGCCGGACGTCGCAATCGGCGCCGAGTTCGTCGGCGAGGCTCTTTTCCGCAGTGAGGAAGAGCTCTCGGTGCTCTTGGTCAACGAGGAAGGAGATGTTCAGGAAGTCGTTCCCGGTGGGATCGGAGGCCAGTTCCTCGCGGGTGTGGGGACGCAGTGCCTCGGTGATGCCGGCTGCCAGGGCCTGCTGGCGCGCGAGGACCTCCTGCGTGACGAGTTCCCCGAGGGCGAGCGGCAGCTCGGGGTTGCTGTTGCCCGCCTTGATGTCGTCGTTGAGCTGCCGGGCTCTGGGTGATTCCCGCAGGATCTGCCGCAGCAGTGCGTCCTCCTCGACGGCGGCCTTGATGTGGTACTCGGCGCAGCCCTCCAGGTGGCTCAGCCGCTGGAGGTACTCCTCGCGGTGCTGGTCGAGGGCGGCCCGGACGGCGTCGTCGTCGGGAGCGGTGAGGCCGAAGCGCAGCGGCAGCACCGCCCCGTCGGCGACGAGGCGTTCCTGAACGGCCTGGTGGGCGATCAGGTCGCGTCGTTTGGGCCGCAGTTCCGCAGGTGCATCGCTGACGACGGCCGCCAGCGGCCCGGCTCGCAGGGAGCGCAGCGCTGCTGGGACGGGACCGACCGTGTCGAGGCCGGTCAGGTCGTGGGGATGACCGGCTGCGGTGATGGAGTAGACGTAGACGGCCATCTCATTCCTCCCGTCGTCTGGTCGGCCGACGGGCGGGCCGCGTGCGCCTCGGCGCGGGCTCCTCCTCTTCCTCCTCCTCGTTGGCGTCTCCGAGATGGAGGGCGTCGGTGACAGCATCGACGGCGCCGCTCAGCGCGCCCTTGCTCTTGCCCCGGGCACCCCCTTCCGTGACCTCACCCACGATGTCGGGGAGCTGAGCGGGCGCTTTGCGCCCGGATTCCAGGTCGAGGCGGTTGCACGCCTCGGCGAACCGGAGGTAGGTGTCGACACTGGCGACGACGATGCGGATGTCGATCTTGAGGATCTCGATGCCGACCAGCGAGACCCGGACGAAGACGTCGATGACCAGGCCCCGGTCGAGGATCAGCTCAAGGACGTCGTAGAGACTTCCGGTGTTCCCACTGCGGGAAACGCCGGCTGCGCTTTGCGGCACCACAGTCATGGCGCCTCCCTTCGCTGCCCGCCCTCTCGGTGAACGCGGGCGTTCTTGCAGGTCATCGCGCCGCGAAATTCGTCAGGTCGGGCGATCGACCTGTCCCCGGGTGTAGCGACGGATCCGCTCGTACGACTGCAGTTCGCCTTCTTCGTCGAGCCTTACCCGGTAGCTGGCCAGCACGCTGGTCGTCTCAGGGATGCGTTCCAGCTCCACCACCTCCACGTCGGCCTGCCAGCCGCCCTCGACGGGTTTCAGGGCCGACACCGACTCGGGGACACGTCCGAGGAGGTCTTGCAGTTGCTGAGCAGCGATACGCATGGCGTGTGACGCGGAGACACGTCGACGGGGCCGCGGCGTCCGGCCCGGCGACCGTGTGGGACGCGCGCCGGCCCTCCTCGGGTCCTCGTCGTCCTCGTTGCCAGTGGTCATGCCCTTCTCCGGATCGGGGAAAGCCTGCTCCAAAAGCACTCACTTACCACACATGCCCGATATGCACCAATATAGCCGTCGACTTGTATCTCATGCCCCGGCGCCGTAGGCCTGCTTCGCGGTGGCTGGTCGGCGTGGGGGCGTGGAGTACGGGGCCGTGCACTCGGCGCGACATCGGTCCCAGGTGCGGGAACACCGCGGCATGCCAGACTGGGAACTGGGTTCTTTTGCCGGGCTCGACGGGGTCACGATCGCCGAATCCCCCAGCGCCGCCTCCGACGCGGACTGCCGTGACCGACGTCGCAGCGACGGATCGTTGCCGCATGTCGGCGTCGCGCCGACCACAAGACCGGCCATCACGCGCGGAAAGACAAGGAACGGCCCCTTCGCTGGTGCCGATCACTCGCGAAGGGGCGATCGCCGGAAAGGGATGCCCCCTATGAATGACACCACCAAGGTCGCCTTGGCGGCGGCTGTCGTGGGCGGTTACGTACTCGGGCGCGCGAAGAAGGGGCGTCTCGCGTTCGCGGCCGCCACCTACCTCGCCGGGCGCCGGTTTGGTCTGGATCCGCGCCAGCTCGCCACCGAAGGCATACGCAAGCTCGCCGAGGTCCCGCAGGTCGCCGAGCTGAACAAACAGGTCCGCGGCGAACTGCTGGAAACAGGCAAGAAGGCCGTCGCCGCAGCCGCCGACCGGCGCATCGGTGAGCTGGCCGACTCGCTCAGGGAGCGCACGCTCAACATCGGAAAACCGAAGCCGGACGAGGGGCAGGACGAGGAGGAACCGTACGAGGCCGAAGGCGGGGAGGAGGAATGGGAAGAGGAGCCGGAGGAGGAAGAAGAAGAGCCCGACCAGGCCGGAGAGGAGGACGAGTACGAGGAGGAGCCCGAGGAAACTCGTCCGGCGAAACCGGCCCGGCGACGCCGTACCGCCGAACCCGCCGGTGACCAGCCGCGCTCCTCCCGCACGGCCCCGAGCACCAGCGCGCCGAAGACCGCCGCCCGTCGACCCGTCAGGAAGGCCGCACCGGCGGGGAAGAAGACCACGGCCAAGAGTCCGCCAGCGGCGAAGAAGTCGTCGGCCCGCGCCACGACGTCGAAGACCGCCGCATCCAAGCCCGCGCGCGAGAAAGCGCCGACGCCGGCGAAGAAGACCGCAGCGAAGAAGACCGCAGCGAAAAGGACCGCGGCGAGCAAAAGCACCGCTGCCAAGCCGTCGACGCGGACCCGGCGGAGGTGAGCCATGGCCGCCACGGGAGATAGGTCCGCAGCCGGGTCGGGAGTCGACCAACTACGTGAAGAAGTCGTCAACTTCCTCGGCGCCCAGCTGGAGCACCTGGTGGAGAAGGCGGGTGAGAAGGTCTCCGACCTCACCGACACCCTTGGTGACGTCGCCCAGAACGGAGGCGTCCTGCCCAAGGTCGGTTCCCGTGTCCTGCAAGGTGACTCCCCGCTCAAGGCCTTCGTGGGCGAGAAGGCTAAGAGCATCAAGGACAACGTCGTCGACAAGGCCAAGGAGACGTTCGGGGGAGGCGGCAAGCCCGGCCGCAAGGCGGGCAAGAAGACGATGAACATCGTGGAGGTACTGGATGTCGGGGTCCCTGTGCGCACCGCCTACGACCACTGGACGCAGTACGAGGATTTCAGCGGCTTCGCGAAGGGTGTGCAAAGCGTTTCACAGGGCGATGAAGTCACCACCGACTGGAAGGTGAAAGTCGGGCCCTCCAAACGCAGCTTCAAGGCAACGGTCCAGGAGCAGATCCCGGACGAGCGCATCGTGTGGACCTCCGAAGGAGCCAAAGGCAGCACTCGGGGGGCCGTCAGCTTCCACGAACTCACCCCGAACCTGACCCGCATCGTGCTCGTCGTCGAGTACTACCCCAGCGGCTTCTTCGAGAAGACCGGCAACATCTGGCGTGCCCAGGGCCGGCGCCTCCGCCTCGACTTCAAGAACTTCCAGCGGCACGTCTCCCTGTCCAACGACGAAGCCGAAGGCTGGCGCGGTGAGATCCGCGACGGCCAGGTGGTGCGCACGCACGAAGAGGCGATGGAAGACGAAGCCGCCGAGGACGACCGGCTCGGAGAAGACGAATACGACGAAGAGGAGGAGCCCGAGGAGGAGTACGACGACGAGGAAGAAGAGCCCGACGACGAGTACGACGAAGAGGAGGAGGAGCCCGAGGACGAGTACGACGAAGAAGAGGAGGAGCCCGAGGACGAGAACGGCGACGAGTACGACGATCGCGACTACGGGGAAGAGGACGAACAACCGGAAGAGGAGGATGAGGAGTACCTGGAGGAAGCCCGCTGACCGGCCCCGGGGCAGCCAACCCGCACTGCGTACCGGCCCGACTGCCGAGCTGGCGGCGGAGGCGAGCAGCCACTCGGCTTGCAGCTGGCAGCGAGGTGCCGTTGCTCCTGCCCCTGGCCATTCTCCAGCCGGGAAGCCGAAGGCGACAGCTTGCCAGGCCAACCAGGCGCGGACCGGCCGCCCGATCGCGTCAGGGACATGCCGCCCAGGCCAGCCGCCGACCTGGGCGCCGAAACCCAGGCATCGACCACATCCTGCACTGGCCCCAATGGCGCCCCCGACGCCACAGGGCAGGCCCGGACCGGCCGCTGGTTCGCCCTGGCCGGCGCCCTGTACGGGTCGGCCCCGCGCTCGCGGGGGTTGCTCCGGTGACCACGTTCGTCGACCAGGGCGGAGCCGAGGACTCCCCGGATCTGGGGCCTACGACTGGTCCCAACCTTACGGGTCAGGTGTCGTCTTGGCGCGGCCGCCCGTCCCCGGGGGACGTGTTGTCATCGTCGAAGTCGACGTCGACGTGCTGCTCGGGGCGGCGTTCTTCCTGGTTCGCGATGGATTCCAGGACCTTCTCGTCTGCCTCGGTGAGCGGTGGCTGCAGAATGCTTCGCGGCCACAGTCGCCGGTGGAGAACCACGTTGGTCTCGGCCGCGTACACGGTGATCGTCGCGGCCAGAGCGAGCCAGGAGAGCAAGCCGATCACGGTTGCGAAGAACCCGTAGACAGCTGTGGCGTGGCGCAGTTGGTGGGCCACGAGGACGGCGCCGAAGGTCTGCAGGACAGTGAACAAAGGCCCGGCGATCGCACATCCGGGCAGCAGGGCGCGAGTGGGAACGATCTTGGGCGTCAGGATGCGAAAGCAGGCCAGGCACAGGCCCGTGTTGAGCAAGGCGGACAGGACGAGGGCGCCGATGTGGGCGGCCAGCCCGCCAAGAGTGGTGGCGACGAGGGTAGCGGCAGCCGTGGCGAGTAGCAGGCCCACGGCGAGGGTGCTGAACAGCAGCAGGCTGCGGGCCAGGCGCGGGAAGTAGCCGGGGCGGACCACTCCGGGCACGTTCCAGACCTCGGCCATGGCGTGCTGAAGGACCTGGGCGATACCGAGCACGCCGTATACCAGGCCGAGGAGGGCAACGACGAGGGCGAGGCCGCTGCCCTGGACGGAGTGGACGTTCTGGCGGAGCTGATCGCCGATGATGGGAAAGTCGACGAGCGCGGAGTTGACGATGGTCTTCTGGGCGCCGGGGTGTCCGTGGAGGATGAAGCTGAGAATGGTGCTGAGCAGGAGCAGCAGCGGGATCAGGGCCATGAACCCGTAGTAGGCGATCAGGGCTGTGAGCAGACTGCCGCGGTCGTCTCCGTACTTCTTGATCACGCCGACGACCATTCCCGGGACCGTGTGGTGCTGCTGGGCACGGTCGAGAGCGCGGAGGGTGCGTTCGACGGGGTTCATGCCTGGGCCTTCTTGTCGTCCGGCTCCCCAACCTTATTACGGCGCGTCTACCCCGTCGCGCAGCAGGTTACCGGCCGACCCGGGCTGGGGGACAGTCGGCTGTGAATATTGCCTTCCCCTGGGCGTGACCCACAGCAAACGATGCCGGCATCGGGCTGGCTTCAGCACATCCCAGCCGCCGACCCGCTTGTCAAGCGCTGGCAGATCCGCGAGCTGGAAGGCCATCGCTTCCCATCCGCCCGAGGAACGCATCGCCTACATGCCCCATTTCGAGCACCACGGACAGTCTCCGTCGAAGATCAGCACCGGATCCCGGAAACCATTACTCATGCCTTCATTCTCTCGACCAGGCCACCCCCACGCCGCCCAGCTTGGCCCATGTGGTCGACGGTTAGCGCGCTCCACAGCTTTCGGGCGTGAAGGTGCCGACACGGGGCAGACGCGGTGCAGGTAACCGAGCTCATGAGGAGGATGGTCATGGGCGCAGGTAAGAAGGTAGAACACACGGCAGAGACCGTTAAGGGAAAGACAAAGGAAGCCGCCGGCAAGGCCGTCGGAAACGAGACCCTCACGGCCAAGGGCAAAGCCGAGCAGGTGAAGGGTGACATGCTCCAGGCTGGCCAGAAGGCAAAGGATGCCTTCAAGCACTGATCAAACACCCCTGGAACGCAAGTCCGCCTCCCATCACTAGTACCGGGAGGCGGACTTGCTGCGTCTCCTGTCTTTGACTTCACCGAACGCCTGCGCCGCCAGCAGCAGGCCTCAGCCCCGGCCACCGTCCTTCAGGGTGGCTCATTGGCGTATCCCCACCCCCAGCCACCGTCGGAGACACTACGTCCGCTTTGGGAATCGCTTCTCATGGGCGAGAGGCCCCCGAAGATGGATTGAGTTCAGGCTGGTCCGGCCGCGATGCGTCAGGGGTGATCGTTCGCTGGTCGGTTCGGCGGTTCGCCCTTCTTTGTCCCTCGCGCGGTAGGGGTGGGGCCTTCGCGTGTCGCGCCGATCATGCTTGGGGGCATGGTGACGTATATCCGGTGATCGGGACGTACTTACTCCAATTCTGGCTGTCCAAGGCGCCGGCGCTGTTGGCGCAGATGTTGTGGATCGCGGCCTCGACGTTCAGGTCCCAGACGGTGGCCACTCCGTCGTCGGTGGCGGCGGCCAGGGTGTGGCCGTCCGGGCTGAACGCCAGCACGGACACCGGCCCGGTGGCGACGGTCAGCGGTTCGCCGATGGCGACCGGGCTGTTGGGGTCTGTGACATCCCACAGTTTGATGGTGCCCACGCTGGTGTGGCCGGCGGCGGCCAGGGTTTTGCCGTCGGGGCTGAACGCGACCGACCAGAGGTTGCCGCCGGGCATGGTCAGGAGCGGGCCTCTGGGGGTGAGGTGGTTCGGGTCGGTGCTGTTCCACAGGGTGATGATGCCGCTGCTGTTTCCGGTGGCCAGGGTGTGGCCGTCGGGGCTGAACGCCACCCAGGTGCTGGTGCCGGTGGGTTGGGGTATCGGTTCGCCTACGCGCACCTTCAGGTCGAGCTTCGCGCTCCACAACCCGACCTCGTGGGTGCTGGCGTCGCCGCCGGTGGCCAGGATGCGGCCGTCGGGGCTGAAGGCGATGGAATGGATGGATCTCGTGTGATCGTTATTGATGCCGGCTACAGGCGTGGGCTTCGCAGGGTTGGTGACGTCCCAGAATGCGATGCCGCCGGACTTGTAGTTGTCTCCAGCTGCGGCCAGGGTGTGGCCATCCGGGCTGAAAGCCAGAGAGAAGATCTGCCCATTGGCCCCGGTGAGCGGTTGCCCAAGGAGAATGGGGTGGTTGGGGTCGGCGGTGTTCCACAGGGTGACGCCGCCGCCGCTGTCGCCGGCGGCCAGGGTGTGGCCGTCGGGGCTGAACGCCACCGCGGTGACTTCCTTGGTGGGGCCGGTCAACGGCCGGCCTCTGGGAGCGGGGTGGTTTGGGTCGGAGGTGTTCCACAGACTGACGGTCCGGTTCGCGTTTCCGGCGGCCAGGGTGCGGCCGTCCGGGCTGAACGCGACCGATGCCAAAGGACCGCCCGCACCGATCAGCTGGGTTGGTGGCAGGTTCCACAGATCCACGTCTCCGTCGGCATTTCCGGCTGCCAGGGTGCGGCTGTCAGGGCTGAAGGCCACGGCGTTGACGCTGCCGCTGCGGCCGACCAGCGGCCGCAGCGGGGCGATGTCGGTGGCGTCGGTGGCGTTCCACAGGTGGACGGCGTGGTCGGCGCCGCCGGCGGCCAGGATGTGGCCGTCGGGGCTGAACGCCACCGACATCACGGCCTGGGCGGATCCCTCCAGTGGTTTGCCCAACGGAGTGGGGTGCTCTGAGTCGGTGAGGTTCCACAGGTGGACGTCGAAGTCTGCGGCCCCGGCGGCAAGGGTGTGGCCGTCGGGGCTGAACGCCACTGAGTTGACCTCGCTGCCGGCGTTCAGAGGCTGGCCCCGGGGGGTCGGGTTGTTCGGGTCGGTGGTGTTCCACAGGCTGATGGTGCCGGTGTCGTCCCGGCAGGCGGTCGCGAGTGTGCGGCCGTCGGGGCTGAACGCCAAAGGACCAGAGGGGAAACAGGTGTCGAGAGGCTGGCCGTATGAGGTGACGCTATCGGGGTGGGTGACATTCCACAGACTCACGACTCCGGTGGACCGTTTGGTGGCCAGGGTGCGGCCGTCGGGGCTGAACGCCAGCGATTGGATGGGACTGAAAGAGTCCCAGGGGCGCGGGCCGGAGTTCGTCGGCCGGCCCAACAGGACCGGGTGACTGGGGCTGGTCAGGTTCCACAGGTCGACGAAACCGCCGGAACCGTCGTCGCCCCTGTTGCTGGCATGGCCGCCGACAGCCAGGGTGCGGCCGTCCGGACTGAACGCCACGGACAGGATCGAGTCGACGGAAGCATCTTCGGGCAGAGGCGCGCCCAGCGTCACCGGGTGGCTGGGGTCCGAGACGTTCCACAGCCGGACGATGTTCTGGTCGACGTATCCGACGGCCAGCGTGTGCCCGTCGGGGCTGTAGGCCGCGGTGGAGACCGAGCCCTTCGCACCGGGCAGCCGGATGTCCAGCGGCGTGTTCTCGGTGGTGATCAGCCGGGAGGCCGCCTCCGGGGTCGGCTCCATGCGGTAGGCGACCAGGGCGAGTTGTGCGGACAGCGAGGGGTCGGTGGGCGCCAGCTGCAAGGATGCTGAGGCGACGGCGGCGGTGATGGCCTTGTCGCGAGCTTCCGTGGCGCGGGTGTTCTGCACGAATGCGAACGCCGCAGCCGTTGAGGCGACCATGGCCAGCGCCGTGATGGCCGCGACGGCGGACCGCCGGAGCCGCTGCCCACGCCGCTGCTGGCGCCGGGCGGCTGCCAGGAACGCGCCGGCCGCGCCACTGAGGTCGGGCCCGTGTTTCTCGGCCCACGCCAAAGCGATCTCCAGGCGGTTGCCTCGGTACAGCGCGCCTGGCTCCCTGCCCGCCTCTTCCCAGGCGGCGGCGGCCTCTTCCAGGTCCTGTCGGACCAGGTTGCCGTCCCGGTCCTGCTCGATCCACTCCCGCAGCCGCGGCCAGGCGCGGATCAGCACCTCGTGCGTGATCGTCACCGCGTCCTGATCGCGGGTCAGCAGTCGACCACGGGTGAAGTCGTCCACAACCACCTTGGCCGCCTCCGGATCCGGCGCGTGTCGCAGCAGATCGTCGTACCGGACGCGGCGGCGGGTGTCATCGGCGTCACGTCCCAGAATGACGAGCCGCAGGAACACCCACCGCGCCGCGTCACGGCACCGCGGCGGGAGCGCGTCGAACAACCGGTCGGCCGTGTTGGCCAGGGCGCGCTGGATCCCGCCGGTGACCCGGTATCCGTCCACGGTCAACCGATGGCCGCTGCGCTGCTGCCAAGTGGCCCGCAGCGCGTGGGCCAGCAGTGGCAACCGGCCCGCAGCGCCCGTACCCGCCGGTCCTCCGACCGCTCCCAGGTCGGCCAGCAACACCTCGACCAGGCCGTCTTCGACCTCTAGCTCCACGTCCTCGGCGGGAAGGCGGATCACCTCCTTGAGTTCGCGCTCGGTCATCGGGTCCAGCAACACCGCCCCGCCCTGCAACGCCCCCCGAAGCTGCGGATAGGACGTGCACGCGGCGTAGAAGTCGGCACGAAGGCTCAGCACCACCGCCGCGCCGCCTGCGGGCTTGGCCAGACAGTCCAGAACCTCGATGAACCACTGTCGCTCGGCCTCATCGGGGCATGCCGTGAAGACCTCCTCGAACTGGTCGACCACCACTGTCAGGCCGACCGCGGGAGGCTCGCCGGCCGGTGCCGCCGCATCGACGCCGGTCAGCTTGCGCAGATCCGTCACACACTGCGAGGGATCGGACTGCCAGAGTTCCGCCAGGCGCCGGGCATCCTCGGCATCGAGCCCTGCGGCGGCCGCCAGCGCCAGAGCCGGGGATGCCGTCGGGGTCAGCGTCAACCGCGGCCAGCTGCTCGATCCCGCCACGGGCAGCCGACCGTCATCCAGGGCAGGCAGCACCCCGGCCGCGAGCAGGGAAGACTTCCCCGAGCCCGACGGGCCGATCAGCACCAGAGGGCCGCCCTCGCGTATCCGGGCGTCCAACCGCTCGACGACCGTGTGGACCATCTGATCCCGGCCGTAGAACCAGTCCTTGTGTTCGGCCGCGAACGGCATCAACCCGGGATACGGACACCGCATCTTTCGAGCGTCGGGACCGGGTCGGCTACGTCGCGGCCCGTCCGGCTTACGGATGATGGTCATGTCCCGGCCGGCTTGGAACACACTGCCACCGCCGGTCGCAGAACCCTCGAACTTCATCGGCTGCCAGGCCGGTTGTCCGCTGGATAGCGTGCCGTCGTCCGGCTCGGTCACGCCGCCCCGTCCTTGGTGACGGTCATGTCCCGGCCCGCCTGATAGGCGTCGCCGCCGCCGGAGACATGTGCCTCGAGCGTCGTCGAGGTCGTGGTCCGCTGCCCCGTCGATCCGGCGTCGTGCAACTCCTGGAGGAGCAGCGCACGAAGTTCATCGATGACGTCCGGTCGCATGGCGATCAGCCTGGCAAGCCGCGCCTGCCACTCGGCGACCAGCAGCCCTTGGAGTTCCACGCTGTCACCGGCCTGCTCGGCCCGCAACAGTTCGCCGCGGGCCTCGACGAGTTCGGCTTCCACCCGCTCAGGATGCGAATGCCGCCACAGCGCCAGGACCGAGGCCTTGATCGTGGCCCAGCCGTCCGTCGTCAGCAGATCAATCAAGCGCCCCGCGGCGGCCGCTGCCAGGCCCCCGGTCATGTCCAAGCCTGTCTCCATGCTTCCCCCTTGCCGTCTACTGTCCGTGGATCGAGATCGCGGTCAACGTCAGGTTGGAGGCGATGAACACGTGGTCGCCACCGACGGCCCACTTGAACCCGACGTCCGGCTGCCCCGGGTCGTTGTACTTCCACCGGGCCTTGCCCGTCGCCGCGTCGATGGCCCAGAGCGTCTTGGCCGTGTCGGTGACGAAGACGGTGTCGGCCGAACACTGCGCGCTCTTGCCGCCGATCCTGGAGGAGGCCTTGAACATGTTGGTCACGCCCCACTCGCCGGATCCGGTCAGAGTCGCCACCCACTTGACAGTCCCGTCGGCGGAGGCGAAGGCCGCCAGGTCGCTGCCCACCGGGACGTAGACCGTCGCGCCGTCCAGGCTCGCGAAAGGGACGCCGATCCGGAGTTGGTCCCCGTTCTTCGCCTCGAACTGCTGATGCCACTTCTCCGCGCCAGTCACCGCGTCGACGGCGAAGAGCGTGTCGCCGGCGCCGCCGGCGAAAATGAACAGCCCGGCGGCATAGCACGTCAGCGGCCAGCCGGCCTGGAAGTAGGAGTCAGCCTTTGCGATGGGGATCTTCCAGCCGCGGGCACCCTGCTTTCCGGCGTCGAGCATCTGGACCTGGCCGGACTTGCCGACCGGGGTGCTCGAAGCCGCCAGCAGGTAGGAGCCGGTCGGCGGCACCAGCACGTTGTTGATGTCCGTGCCCTTGATCCTCCACAGTCCCTTACCGGTCGCGCCGTCGAACGCCCGGATGTAGCCGGTCGTCTGATCCGATTCCAAAGATGAATGGGAGTGCACCGTCCCGCACACGTACACGGTGTTCCCGCTGACCGCCACAATATCTGCGTCGTAGAACGGGGAGTCGGCATCGTCACCGGGATCGGCCTGGGCCATGGAGGTCGCCCACTTCACCTTCCCTGTGGTGGCGTCGACTGCGGCCACCAGGTTGTACGCGTCCGGCGCCTCGCAGAGGTAGTAGAAGACCCCAGTCGCGTACGCCGTCGGGGACCTCAGGTCGCTCGATCCGAACGTGTTCTTGGTGTTCAGGGAGGGGAGCGCGTTCTTACCCGTCGAGGCGTCCAAGAAGGCCGTGGCCTTGTTTGTGATCACCATGACCACGTTGTCGGACGCTTCCAGGCACGTCGGCGGGTTCGGCCCGACGATCGTCCATGCCTTGGTCGCGTCCGGCCCGGACAGGACGCTCGGGGCTGGTCCGTCCGAGGATGACGGTGACGCTGTCGGTGTCGGAAACACGCCCGATGGTGAACCTGGCGGTTCCGGGGGCGGGAATCCACCGGCTCGGCCACTCGGTGCCGGCGACGAGTCCCCGAAGGACAGGACCGCGGCCACGCCGCCGATCAGGACCGCGCCTCCAGCCAGACCGAAGACCAGTTTCCGGCGGCTGATCCCGCCGCTGGCCGCGCTCGACGGCGTCGCGGTCGCGGCGGTGACCTCGGCGATGTCGGCGGTCAACCCCGGTGGCAGCCAGCTGTCTGCGGGCTCCGGCAGGCCCTGACGTTTCAGGTAGTCGACGAGTTGCCCCGCAGTTGGCCGGGTCGACGGATCCGGGTACAGACAGCCGCCGATCACCTCGCGCAGCGACGGCGGCAGGACGGAAGTCACCGTTTCCAGCTCGGCGATACGCGTCCTCACATCCTCCGACTGACCTTCCCAGGCCGGTCCGTGCCCCGAGGCTGCGAACAGCACGGTCGCGCCCAGGTCGAACATGTCGCTCATCGGTGACCTGGCGGCCTCGGCGGTCCCGGCGATCCCCAATGCGGCGATGCGGGGTCCGTCCGCCGCCAGCAGCACCGAGTCCGGCCCCACGTCGCCATGGACCAGCCCGGCCGCATGGATTCGGGTCAGCGCCACGGCCAGGCCGAAGGCGAGCCGTCGTAAGGCCGGTTCTGACAGCCGGCCGTATCGATCAACAGCTCGTCGAAGCGGGAGTCCCGGAACGATCGCGATCGCCAACCAGGGGGACGGCGCATCCGGGTCGGCGTCAGCGAGCGGCAGGATGAACTCCCCGGACACCGCTCGGCCCGCCGCGACATCGGCCCGGAACCGCTCCCGGAACTCCGGCACCGCGGCCACCTCAGGCTGTACCACCGTGACTGCGACGACTCGCCCATCAGCCGAGCGCCCCGCGAAGGTCTCACCCGCGCTGACCGTGCTCTCTCTTCCGAGCAGTGCATACGGTCCGATCTGCCGAGGATCGCCAGCTTCGAGTTCCTTCAACTCTCCACCCTTTATGCCAGATTGATTGTCTGATCGTGTGCCGCCTGGTACACGCTGCCGCCGCCGGACGCACGCCCCTTCATGGTCACCGTCGGTTCAGCGGCAGGCAC
The DNA here is from genome assembly GCF_042734825.1 of Kitasatospora sp. NPDC059648. NCBI lineage: Bacteria > Bacillati > Actinomycetota > Actinomycetes > Kitasatosporales > Streptomycetaceae > Kitasatospora > Kitasatospora sp. NPDC059648. Next base: position 24,996 of record NZ_JBHWDU010000066.1, read on the forward strand.
TGCCGTAGGCGCCACCGGCCTGTGGCCGAGATCGGGCAGGAGAGCTGCCATGTCGGTGCACAGGCGTTCGAGCTCGTCTGCCAGGTGTGTCTCAGAAACACGGACGAACTGCAGCCGCGCGAGATCCGCGATCTCGGACGGCAGCTCAGAGACCTCGGGCAGCATGGTCGCATCCCCCAGGAGGACGGGAATGACGCGGTTTCCCGCCTGCAGGGCCGTCCTGATCTCGACCCGAACCCAGTCGTCGGCTCGATCGAGGCGCCGTGTTCCATCCTCGCTACGGGCGTCGAGCCAGGCCGGCCCGATGAGCACGAGCATCAGCTCGCACTCGGCGGCCTGTCGCCGCAGGACCTCGGCGAAGTCGGCACCTACCGGGATCGACCCGCCCGACTTGAAGATCTCGCCGGATCCGAACCGGTCGGCCAGAGCTTGGTGGAGACGGTCCCGCATCCACCGTGAGTCTGCCTTGCGGAAACTGAGGAACACACGCGGCATGGTCGTCGCCCCTTTCCAGGCCGCCTTGATGACGGGGTTCGCACGTACCGTATCGGCAGGGCACAGGGTTCGACGCATATTCGGCGTGAACTGAATAGGGATCGGAAGTCCTCGCCGCCGTTGCCTCGCGCAGGCGCCGGCTCATACCCTGGCTGGCATGGCGGACTTCGGCGTCGAACTGGCCAGGCTCCGAGCACAGCGGGGATGGACCGTGCGCGAGCTCGCCCGGCGAGCGAGTGTCTCCGAGGGGCAGATCTGCAACCTGGAGAGCGGGCGCCGCAACCCGACGCCAGCTGTCGCCGCGGCATGCGACGCGGCATGCGACGCCGGCGGCCTACTCGTCGAACGCGCTGAAACTGCGCACCGCGGCGTATCGGCGGAGCGCCCCGTCGAGGTCGACCCCCTCGTCCCCGGGTACCGACGGATCCTGGAGGAACTGAAGGACATCGGCAGATCCACCGGTCCCCGATTCGTGGATGCCTCGCTGCGGTCCATTTCGCGGATCCTGACCGACACCGCTTCCCATGCCGGAGCCGGAACCGACGGGCACCACGAAATCTGGCTTCTGGCATCGAGATTCGCCGAGTACACGGGCTGGATGGCGCAGGAGGCAGGTAACTTCGCCGAGGCGTTGCGCTGGACCGAGCTCGCGGTCCGCTGGAGCGCGAACGGCGGCGACGAGACGATGGCCGCTTACGCGCTCGTCCGCAAGGCGTTCATCGCCGAGCACCGCGGCGACGCCGCTACCGCGGTCAGCCTGGCCAGGCAGGCCGCCGGCCAGGCGGCGGCAACGCCACTGATCCGTGCCCACGCCGCGCGACGCGAAGCCCAGGGGCACGCGTCCCTCGGCGACTACGAGGCCTGCCACGAAGCCCTGGAGCGGTCGCGGGACCACGCCCACCAGGACAACCGATGCGGAGCCCGTTGGGGCCCACGCATCGAGAACGGAAGCCCGCACCTCATCGAGGCGTCATGCATGGTCAGCCTCCGCCGATTCGAGCAGGCCGCAGACCTGTTCGCCATCGAACTCGAGCGCCACCCCGCAGTCCCGCCAGACGGCAACTCCCGCACCCGCTTCACGATCCGCCAAGCCACAGCCATGGCCGGCATCGATCACCTCGATCAGGCGTGTCACGTCATCGAGGCACTCCTGCCCACCGTCCGGCGTCTGGACTCCGCCACCATCCGGGCAGAGCTGGGACGCTTCGTGCACCAGATACGGACCCGTCAAGCCACGCCGGGCCAGCGGAACCTCGTCGAAGCCGCAGCCGCCGTCGCGGACGGCCGGTATTCGGAGCATGCGGTGCGACGCTGACGCCGACGCCGGACTGCTCCAGCAGCCGCCGGAAGCGCCTCTCCTGGCCGTAGGCCGAGTCGGCGGTGACCCAGGCAATGGGCAGTGGGGAGGTCAGGGTCTTCGAGTTCGTTGTCCCGAGTCTCGGCCGCAGGCTCGTTGATCACGACGAGAGACTGCCCTGCCGTTGTCACTACCAACGTCGGCTGCACACGATCGAGGGGCGGTCTCATGAAGACCGCCCCTGGCGGAAATCAGTGTCCTGCCGGAGTACTAGCGCTTCGCCGTGCCAGCGATGAACTCGTCCCAGGTGCCGACGGTTTCGGCTGGAGGTGCTGTGATGGCCGGGACGGTGCCGAAGTCGGAGTACTCCTCGAAGACCTGGGCCTGACCCTTGCTGCCGGTGGTGACCTGCTGTGACTTCAGGACGAGGTCGTCCTTGCCGACCCACACGTCGAGGACCGCCGAGGTGTCGCCCCGCCGCTTGGCCAACTGGACGTAGTAGTCGCGCACTTCGTCCTTGATGGCGGGCCCGGTGTAGCGGGCCAGCTCCTCGAAGACCACCGTGCCGCGGTAGTGGTCGGCCGCTCGACCGCCCACCTGTTCCTCGCCGACCCACGAGGTGGACGCGGTGGCGGCGAGCGCGCCCGCGACCTCGTTGACGGACCCCGCAGCCCGCGCGTTGGAGGGGCCGCTGCTCGTCGGCGCGTCCACGCGGTACCAGCTCTTGCCCGGGATCTGGTCCGACTTGACGTAGGTCGCGTCGCCCGTGGCGATCACCTGGGTGACGGCGGTGGGGTTGTCCGCACTCTTCTTCCCCGTCGACGTGATGGACGAGGCGTACGGCTGCCGCTGGAAGAGCATCTCGGACTTGTCGGAGCCGCCCTCCCCCGTCTGGATTGTCCGGTACGAGGCCTGTTCCGCGGTCTTCTTGGACGCGGCCATCAGCACGGTCGGAGCGTCGGTCCGCTTGTTCGCGGCCTTGTCCCCGCCCGGGCTCGCCCCCGCCCCACTGCCGTGGGGCTCCCCGCCGCAGCCCGCCAGGACCATCGTGAGCGCCGCTCCCGCGGCCGCCACCGCGATACCCCTCCCCATCACTCGCACAGCTCTGATTCCCTTTCAGTTGTTTCAAATTGGCGCTGTTCATTATCGTCTGCGCAGGTCAGGCTTCCAAATGATTGAGATCGTCCACCTCCCGGAGCAGCGCCCGGCGAAACGGCGACCGGACGGCAGCCAAGACAGGCTCGACCCCAGAGCGGCAAGGACAGCCCGGCCGAACACAGCCGGCCAACGGTCACCAGGGCGCGCGACGGGCTCAACAGCCGAGGGCCCGGCAACGGGAGGTCAGCCGGAACCCTTACTGAACCTGAAAGCGTGATGCCGGGACCGTTTGCCTGACAGCTGCTGGGCGGGTCCGGTAGCCCTGGGCTGTGAGATACGCGCAGGGTGGCGGTTGACCGACGCTGAGAGGGCCGCGCGGGAGCGGATCCGGCTGCAGGCTGTGGAACGTTTCGAGGGCGGGGAGAAGAACCGTGAGATCGCCACCGCGCTGCGGGTGAGCGATCGGTCGGTGGAGCGATGGCTCCGACAGTGGCGTGAACGCGGCGAGGCCGGGGTCCTCTCCAAGGGCTCACCTGGCCGCCCGAGGCTCAGCAGGAAGCAAATCGATGCTGGAACGCGAGTTGGAGCGAGGTCCGCTCGTGCATGGCTGGGCAGACCAGCGCTGGACACTGGCCCGGGTGAAGACGCTGATCGGCCGACTGTTTCACGTCAGCCACACGGTCGAGGGGACCTGGGCGCTCTCAACCCGCAGGAGGGTATCTGGGCCCTGGTCAAACGCGGCATCGGCAACCTCGCGGCCGCAAACGTCGACCACCTGGCGAAGACTGTCCGCACCCGCCTCAAGAAGATCCAGTACCGCCCGCACTTGATCGACGGCTGCCTCGCCCAGTCCGGCCTGGACATGAACGACTGGCCCCAGCCGACGCCGTCATCACGAATTCGAGTTCAGTAGCGTCTCGCATGACTTGGCCATCGGCGTGGCTGCGCACCGCAGACGTGAACCTGCCTTCTACGGACACGCGCTCCCCTGGCTGAGAGCCGTGGGATGCGTCGGAAAAAGTTGACATGTCGGAGATCTACGACGCATGGTGGAGGCATGGCGGATGTCGATGTGTTCAGCGCGCTGGCCAACCCCGTGCGGCGCAAGCTGTTGGAAAGCCTCCAGAGCGGGCCGCGGGCGGCCGGGGAGCTGGCCGGCGACTTCGAGCTCAGCAGGCCGGCGGTCTCCGAGCACCTGTCCGTCCTCAAGAGCGCCCGGCTGATCCGCGAGGAGCCGCGCGGGCGGCATCGGTACTACCACCTGGAGCCCGGGCCGCTCGCCGAGGTCGAGGAATGGCTTCGCCCGTTTGAGCGGTATTGGAGGCAACGGATGCGTTCGCTGCGCGATGTCCTCGACGAAGAGAGCGATTGAGAGCACGTCCGCAGAGGGCCCGCAGGGCACTTTCCGGGCACACGAGGGGTGAAGAACGCTGCTGACCAGTGAAAACCGACGAACACGGTTTCCGCAGGTCAGCGGCATGATCGGCGGCGCCGCCGCAGGTCAGGGGGATGCCATACCCGTACGAGCACTACTGGCGGACGCGCATGCGTTCGCTGCGCGCGCTCCTGGACGAGGAGAGTTCATGACCGAGAAGGCCGCGATCCACTGCGACGAGTTCCTGCCCCACCCGCCGGCGCGGGTCTGGGAGGCGCTGACCGATCCGGAGCTGCACGCGCGGTGGTGGGCCGCCGGGGACGTGAAGGCGGTGGTGGGGCACCGGTTCACCCTGGACATGGGGCCCTGGGGGCAGCAGCCGTGCGAGGTGGTCGAGGTGGAGGTGGAGCGGCTGCTGCGGTACAGCTTCGCCGCCGGGTCGCTGGACACCACCGTCACCTGGCGGCTGGTGCCCGAGGGGCACGGCACCCGGCTGCTGCTGGAGCACACGGGCTTCGACCTGGACACCCCGACGGGACGGCAGGCCTACCACGGGATGGGGCAGGGCTGGCCGTCGGTGCTGCGCAGGATCGCCCCGGCGCTCGCGGAGTGAGTAGCAGTGATCAGCAGTGATCAGCGGGGAGCAGCGGGGAGTAGGGTCAGGCGCGGCCGAGGACGCGCTGGACGGCGATCTCGATGACGACCCGGTCCGGATTCTCCCGCGGGGTGCGGTAGCGCTCGGCGTAGCGGCGCTCGGCGTCGGCGACCTGCTCGGGCTCCTCGCGCAGGACGGCCGTGCCCTCCAGGGTGGACCAGCGGGCCCGGTCGACCTGGCAGACCGCGACCGGCAGTCCCTGCGGCCCGGCGGCCTCGACGTTGCGGGCCTTGCGGCTGGTACGGCTGGTGATGACCCGGGCCGTACCGCTCGCCGGGTCGAAGGTGACGCCGACCGGCACCACGTGCGGGGTCCCGTCCGGCCTGGTGGTGGTCAGGGTGGAGATGTGCCGCTCGCGCCAGAAGGCGAGGAAGGCGTCGTCGAGGTCGCGCGGGTGGTGGGCCATGATCGCGATGGTACGGCCCCCGGGGAGCGATCGACTCTCCGGGGGCCGTGCCGGTCCGGGGGTCAGTGACCGCGGGCGATCCACTCCGGCAGGGCCGGGGCCTCGGCGCCGATCGTGGTCGGGTCGCCGTGGCCGGTGCGCACCACCGTGTCGGCGGGGAGGGACAGCAGTCGCTCCCGGATCGAGTCGATGATGGTCGGGAAGTGCGAGAACGAGCGGCCGGTGGCCCCCGGGCCGCCCTGGAACAGCGTGTCGCCGGTGAACACGGTGCCCAGCCCGGGAGCGTAGAGGCAGACCGCGCCGGGTGCGTGGCCGGGAGTGTGCAGCACGGTCAGCTCGGTGCCGGCCACCTCGATCCGCTGGCCGTCGGCGAGTTCGCAGTCCGGGAGCCGCTCGGGGTGGGTGAGCTTCCACAGTTCGAGGTCGTCCGGGTGCAGCAGGATCGGCGCGCCGGTGCGCTCGGCCAGCGCCGGGGCGGCGTCCACGTGGTCGTTGTGGGCGTGGGTGGAGACGATCGCCAGCAGCCGGCGCCCGCCGAGCGCGGCCTCGATGGCGTCGGCGTCGTGCGCGGCGTCGATCACCACCGCCTCCTCGTCGTCGCCGACGATCCAGACGTTGTTCTCCACCTCCCAGCTGCCGCCGTCGAGTTCGAAGGTCCCGGCGGTGACCAGCCGGTCGATCCGGGCGGCCATCAGAACACCACCACCGAGCGGAGCACGTCGCCGTGGTGCATGCGCTCGAAGGCCTGCTCCACCGCGTCGAGTTCGATGGTCTCGGTGACGAAGGCCCCGAGGTCCAGACGGCCCTGGAGGTACAGGTCGATCAGCATCGGGAAGTCCCGGGAGGGCAGGCAGTCGCCGTACCAGGAGGACTTGAGCGCGCCGCCGCGGCCGAAGATGTCCAGCAGCGGGAGTTCGAGCGTCATCTCGGGGGTCGGCACGCCGACCAGGACGACGGTGCCGGCGAGGTCGCGGGCGTAGAAGGCCTGCTTGTACGTCTCGGGGCGGCCGACGGCCTCCACCACGACGTCCGCACCGTTGCCGCCGGTCAGCTCGCGGATCGCCTCCACCGGGTCGGCGGCGCGGGAGTTGACGGTGTGGGTGGCGCCGAGCTTGCGGGCCGTCTCCAGCTTGCGGTCGTCGATGTCCACCGCGATGATCCGCGACGCGCCGGCCAGCCGGGAGCCCATCACGGCCGCCCCGCCGACGCCGCCGCAGCCGATCACGGCGACGGTGTCGCCGCGGCCCACGTTGCCGGTGTTGATCGCGGCGCCGAGGCCCGCCATCACGCCGCAGCCCAGCAGCCCGGCCACGGCCGGCTCGGCGGCCGGGTCGACCTTGGTGCACTGGCCGGCCGCGACCAGGGTCTTCTCGGCGAAGGCGCCGATGCCCAGCGCCGGGGACAGCTCGGTGCCGTCCAGCAGCGTCATCCTCTGCTTCGCGTTGTGGGTGTTGAAGCAGTACTGCGGGCGGCCGCGCTTGCAGGCGCGGCACTGGCCGCACACCGCGCGCCAGTTGAGGACGACGAAGTCACCGGGCTCCACCTCGGTCACGCCCTGGCCGACCGACTCCACGACGCCCGCGGCCTCGTGGCCGAGCAGGAACGGGAACTCGTCGTTGATGCCGCCCTCGCGGTAGTGGAGGTCCGTGTGGCAGACGCCGCAGGCCTGGATCCGGACCACCGCCTCGCCCGGCCCCGGGTCCGGCACCACGATCGTGGTCACCTCCACGGGCGCGCCCTTGGCGCGCGCGATGACTGCCTTGACCTGCTGGGCCATCCGATTCCACCTCCGTCGTGCCGATGCGGCTCTGCACCGGCGTGACCTGCGACAAACGACTGCTGAAGGACTGCAGGAGAACTGTAGAAGCACTGCCGAAAGACTGCCTACGAAGGGTAGCGCCCGCCCGGTCGACCGCCGACGCAGCGCCCGCCCCCGCGCGGTCCGGCGGCGAGGGGCGCGCGGGTGGCGCTGAGCGCCCGTCAGCGTGCTGCGAACTGCCCGGAAAGCGCCGCCGTTGGCTGGAAGTGCCGCAGACGGGTGCCCAGCCGTCCACGTACGGTCGTAGCTGAGACGGTCCACGCGACCACGCTCAGCACATCCGTCCCACCTGACGGCACGCCACCGCGCGCCGCACGTGCCGGGCGCGCACCGACCGTACGCCCCCGCACGTTTCGCGCCATCCAGCGCCATCCAGCGTCGTACAGCTCCCTACAGTCCCTACAGCGCCGCCCCGCGCACGGCCAGCGCCCCCGCGCGGGCAGCGTCCCCCGCCCACCGCACCGCCCGGAACCACCTGCCTGCCCCGGCAGGCCCGCGCCATCAGGCACCACCCGCACCACCCGCACCGCCGGCCTGAGTCGAGCCGCCACCGGCCGAACCGCCCGTCCCCGCACCAAACCCCGGATCCACCCCCCGTCGGGCCGCCCCGCGGCCCCTGCCCTGGAGTCTGGAGTACGGATGTCCACCGAGAACAGTGCGACCGGTGCCGGCACCGGCACCGCCCCGCTCCCCCCGATGCACTGCCTGCGCCACCTCGACCCCGGCCCGCCCCGGCTCGCCGCGCTGCCCACCGGCACCCCGGTCTGGCTGGTGAGCCGGCACGCCGACGTCCGGCAGGTGCTGACTGACCCGCGTCTGGGCCGCGCCCCGCTCTACGCGCCGGACGCCCCGCCGCTCATGGTCACGCCGAACATCCTGGACGACCCGCAGAGCATGCTGAACATCGACGGCACCGAGCACCAGCGGCTGCGCCGCACCGTGCAACGGGCGTTCACCCCGCGCGCGATCGCCCGCTGGAAGCCCTGGGTGGCCTCGGTGGTCGAGTCGCTGATCGACGAGCTGATCGACCGGGGCTCCCCCGCCGACATCGTCGGCGCCTACACCCGGCCGCTGCCGGTCGCGGTGATCAGCCGGCTGATGGGCCTGGACAACCTCGACAGCAAGCGGCTCGCGCACTGGAGCGACCACGCGCTCTCCACCACCGCCTACAGCGCCGGGGCGATCGCCACCGCGATGGCCGAGTTCGCCGCCTTCGGCGCCGAGGTGATCGCCGAGCGCCGCGCCGCCCCGGGCGAGGACCTGGTCAGCAGTCTGCTCGGGGCCGCCGCCGAGGACGGCTCGATCACCGAGGGCCAGCTGAACGCACTGGTCATCGGCCTGGTGGTGGCCGGGCACGAGACCACCATGACCAGCCTCGGCAACGCGCTGGTCTACCTGCTCCAGGACGGCCACGAGGCCTGGCAGCGGCTCGCCTCCGACGAGGCCAGTGCGGCCGCCGCGACCGAGCAGATCCTGCGGGCCGTCCCGCTCGGCGACACCGCGGAGCACATGCCCGGGCTGCTGCGCCGCACGGTGGAGGACGTCGAGATCGGCGGGGTGGTGATCCCGGCCGGCAGCGTCGTCGCCGCCGACACCGGCTCCGCCAACCAGGACCCGGAGGTCTTCACCGGGGACCTGCGCACCGATCTGTTCTCCCCGCTGGCCGCGCCGATGCTCACCTTCGGCGCCGGACCGCACCACTGCCTGGGCGCCTGGCTGGCCCGGATGGAGCTCGAACTCGCCCTGCACCGGCTCGCCCGCCGGCTGCCCTCGCTGCGGATGGCCGACCCGGTCGAGGACATCGACTGGCGGCGCGGGCTGCTCACCCGCAGCCCCAACGCGCTGCGGGTCACCTGGTGACGGGCGCCGCCGAGTCGGAGCCGGTGGTGGTCCGGGTCGACCGCGACCGCTGCATCGGCTCCGGGATGTGCGCCCTGAGCGCCCCCGAGTCGCTGGCCCTGGACGCCGACGGACGGGCCCGGCCGGTGGCCGAGTACGCCGACGCGGGCGCGGAGTTGACGGACGGGCTGGCCGAGGCGGTGGAGTACTGCCCGGTCGAGGCACTCTCCCTCCACGCGGCGCGCGGAGGGTACCGGATCGCCCCGCCGGAGTGACCCTCCGGCCGGTGCCCCCTGCCGCACCCGCGGCGGGCGGCACCGGCCGGATCGAGACCTCGGGTCAACAGGACCCGGCGGCTTTGCGTTCGAACACCGGCGCGCCGACCCGGCCCTCCAGCCGCTCGACCAGCTGCGAGACCCGTCCCTGCGAGAGCCCGAGCAGCTCGGCGGTCCGTCCGAGGTGCAGCTGGCGCACCAGGACGGAACGGAGACGCACTCCAGCTCCTGCAACGCCAGCTCGGGCAACACCGGCGACGGCACCGGGCTCGACGGCGCACCTTCCACCCGGGCAGCTGATGCTGCGGGCACAAGCCTCCTACCTCAGCTCTGCAACAGACGGTTGAAGAAGGTGCGGTACTGCTGGAGGGCGACCCGCAGCTCCTCGGTCTCGACCTCGTCACCCCGGTTCCACTGGCCTTCGAGGCTGCTGCGGCGTTCGGCGAAGGACGCGGCCAGTCGCTGCATGAGGTCGGCGACGAGGGCATCCGCGGTGTGGACGGCCTGGCGGGGGTCGTCGACGAAGTCCGTCTGCACCTGCTGCCAGCGCTCGCGCAGCTCCTGGGTCTCCGCCGCCGGGAGCAGCGGTTCACGGTCGGCGCTGCGGCCCTCGTCCGACTGGTCCGGCACCTCGCCCTCCTCGGCGCGGGTCGTGCGGTCACCTGCCTCGTCGGGGCCGCCACCGCTGCCGGTGGTGCCGGTCGTGCCAGGGGCCTCGGTCGTGCCGGTCGTACCCGCGATGTCAGCGGTGCTGGTCGTACCGCTCGTGTCGGACCTGTCGGACGTGTCGGACGTGTCGGCGTCGCCGGTGGCCTCGCCCGGGTAGACGGCCCGCTGCCCTTCCTCCCGGGCCTCGGTTCCCTCCTGTTCCTCGGAACCGAACACCGCAGTGTCGCCCCGGTCGGCCCCGGTCCGCTGCTCCTCCTCGGTGGCGGCGGACTTCTCGGTGGTCATCCGCCCCTTGTCGTCGAAGTGCATGTGTGACATCTCGGTCATCTCCTTTCGGCCCCGCTGCCCCGGCCCCGGGGCTCGTCACCGTTCAGGAGCTCCGCGAACAGCGCGCGGTAGTGCACCATCGCGCCCCGGAGTTCCTCGGTGGTGGCGTCGTCCCGTCGGGCCGAGGCGTTGGTAGCGTGGGCCGCACGGTAGTGCTCCAGCGTCCGTCCGTGCTCGACGGACAGGTCCCGGAGCTGCTGTTCGTAGCCCTCGGTGGGATAGCCGCGGTCGTGCATCAGCAGGGTGACCAGCCGGTCCGCGTGCTGGACGGCTTCGCCCGGCCGGTCGACGAACTCCTGCTGGACCCGCTTCCAGTCCTCGGTGTACCGCTGTCTCGCATCCGGTGGCAGCGGCGTGATCTGCAGCTGGTCGTGGCGCTGTTCCCGCTCCCGCAGGTCCCGCTCGGCAGCCCGCTGGCTGCCGGTACGGCGGACGGCGCGCTCGTACTCCGGGCCGAACCGCTGTTGCAGTCGGCGGCGGCGGTTCACGTACCACAGCACCACGGCGGCCAGGATCAGTACGACCACCACGGGGACGATGATCGCGATGAGGGTCCCGGTTGACATCAGGTCCTCCCTCGTCCTTCGGTGTCCAGCCGCTGCCCACAATCAGCGGGTCGAAACGTCCGCCTCCAGGACTGCCCGCAGTTCGGCGGCCGGGTCACCCTCGTGGTACGGGCGTTCACTGGGCTCGATGTGGTCCAGGAACTCCTGGTACCGCAGCGCGTAGGACAGGTGGTACAGCGGTTCGGCGAGTTCGAGGGCGCGGCGCGGGTCCGAGCCGGGGGCGTGTTCCCGCCAGGCTGCCGTCCAGACCCCGGCAGCGTGCTGCCAGGCCTCCGGGGTGAGGTAGGCGCGGGGGCGCAGGCCGTCCAGGGCGGGGTGGCCGAGGCAGGCGTCCGCGTAGTCGACCACGACCGGACTGCCGTCGTTGGTGCGCCAGTTCCCGGGGTGGAAGTCGCCGTGCAGGAGGGTTTCCGGGAGCCCGCAGGCGGCCAGCCGGTCCAGCAGTGCGGGCAGCTCGGCGGCGAAGTCCCGCAGCCGGTCCTGCTCCGCGGCCGTCAGGTCGGTCTCGGCGGGGAGGCGGTCCAGCAGCGCCAGGAACTGGGCGTGCAGCGCGGCGGGCGTGCGGTCGCGCAGGCCCGCGAGCGCGCTCGGGCGGCCGGCCAGGGCCGCCTGGGCGGCGACGAAGCGCGGGACGACGTCGGCGACGGTCCCGGTGGACGGGCTCCAGCAGTCCTCGCCGGGGACGTGGTCGAGCAGCAGCCGGCCGTGGGCCGGGTCTGCGGCGAGGACGGTCGGGACGAGCGAGGGGTCGGCGGCGCCGAGCAGCGCGATCACCTCCCCTTCCAGGGCGTTGAATCGCGGGCTGGTGGTCTTCAGCCAGGCGTCGGTGCCGGTGGCGGTGGGGAGGCGGAAGAGGCCGGACAGGTTCCAGGTCCGGATCTGCCGCGCGGCCGCGGCCGGGCGTCCCGCCGCGGCGAGCCGGGCCTGCGCCCAGGCGAGCGCCGCGCGCAGGCCCTCGGGCGTGGCCCACGCGGCGCGCCGGGCGGCGGGCGCCAGCAGGGCGGCCGTTGCGCCGTCCAGCGGGCGCGGTTCGAGGGTGCTCGGCCGCCGGAGCGCCTCGGCGTGGTAGCGCACCCGGCCGCCGTGGCCGGGCTCCTGGCTCTGCCCGTCGACCAGTCTGGTCACCAGCACCGGCACTCCGGCCAGGTCCGTCGCCCGTGCGACGACCCCGTCCACCGAGGACCACCATCCGAGGTCCGTCTCGAACGGGCCCAACTGCCCGTAGTACTCGTCCTCGTGGGTGAGGTCGACCGTCACGGTCCGGCTGTTCGCTCGCTGCATCCGGGCAGCTTCGCCGACCGGTCGCCGGGAAAGCGAACGGTTTTCCACCGGCCGGGTCGTCCGTGAGAACATCCTGTGGTGCGCAGACTGACGGTTCTGGGAACGTGCGGGGCCTGGCCGGAGGGCGGTCGGGCCGCGAGCGGGTTCCTGCTGGAGTACGACGGGTTCCGGCTGGCGCTGGACCTCGGTTACGGGACGCTCCCCCGGCTGCTGGAGCACTGCGGCGCCGGGGAGTTGGACGCCGTGGTGATCACCCACGAACACCCCGACCACTGCGCCGACCTGAGCGCGCTGTGCCGCGCCCGCTACTTCGCCGAGCCCCGGGGCGTGCGGCTGCCGCTGTACTGCACTCCCGGCGTGGTCGACCGGGTCCAGGCGATGGAGCCGAGCGAGGACCTGGCCGAGGTCTTCGAGGTGCACCGGATCCCCTCGGCCGGCCACCGGGTGGGGCCGCTGCGGCTGGAGTCCGCGCCGCTGCCGCACCACGTCCCGCACGCGGGCGTCCGGTTGACGGCTCCCGGTCTGACCCTCGCTTACAGCGGTGACGCCGGGCCGGACGAGGCACTGGCCGAACTCGCCGCGGAGGCCGACCTGTTCGTCGCCGGGGCCACCCTGCGCGGCCTCGACCGCGACCCGCACCTGCTGAGTGCCGCCGAGGCCGGGGCCTGGGCCGCCCGTGCGCGCGCCCGCCGACTGCTCGTCACCCACTTCTGGCCCGGCGCGGACCGCGGCGGGTCGGTCGCCGAGGCCGCGAGCGGGTTCGCGGGCGAGGTGGTCGCGGCCGAGGAGGGCCTGGTGCTTCCCTGCTGAGGCTCCGCCGCCCCGAGCGTTCCCGGGGGGCGCACCCGGCGCCCGGTCAGAACTCGTCGAGCGGTTCGTCCAGCACGCCCTCGCGCGCGATGATGTAGCCGAGGTGGCCGCGGCTGCGGCTGCCGAGGAGCTCGCTGGCCTTCTGGATGTGGCTGGAGACTGTGCGGGTGCTCATCCCGAGGCGGGACGCGATGGCCTCGTCGGTGAAGCCGTTGACCATAAGCCGCAGCACGTTGCGGCGGGTGCGGTCGGTGAGCAGCCGGGGGCGGTGGTGGCCCTCCAGGTAGGTGACGGGCTCGGCGCGTTCCCACATCAGCTCGTAGATCTTGAGCAGGTACTCGACCAGCGGCGGGAACTGGATGAGCACTGCCGCGGCCTCGCGTTTGACGCCGGCGGGGATGAAGGCGGTGGAGCGGTCGCAGATGATGACCCGGTCGAAGACCTCGTTGAGGGTGCGCACCTGGGCGCCACGGGCGGCGACCTGCTCGATGTAGGCGAGCGTCGGGCCGTGCGAGCGCACCGTGTGCTGGTAGAGGGTGCGTTGGCGCACTCCGCGTTCGGCCAGGGCGAGGTCGCGCGGGAGGGCGTCGGCGAGCTGGTCGGCGCCGCGGCCGCCGCCGGGCTGGGCGGTGCGCAGTTCCTCGGTGCAGGCGGCGACGGCCTTCTCCAGCGCGGGGTTGATCTCGTCACCGGCCAGCAGGCGGATCGGGAGCTGGGCCTGTCTCATCACGTCCTGGTAGGCCTGCTCGGCGGCGGTGAAGACGGTGCGCAGTTCGGCGAGCTGCTCCTGGTGGGCCAGCACGGCGAGTTCGAGCGGCCGGGTCAGACCGGTGACCGCGAGGTCGGGCGGGACGGGGGCGAGCCGCTGCCCGGCGCCGGGCAGGGTGCGCAGCAGGCCCAGGCTGAGCAGGCACTCCGGGGCCTGGCCGGCGGCGGCGCCCTCGGCGAGGGCGGTCCGGTAGTACTCGATACCCCGGTCACAGAGTTGGGGTGTCCCCTTTTCCGTGCAGGTGTCCTGGGATACGCACATCTGGGCATCCTTCCGGCTTCGGCATTGCGCTTTCACGAATGCCCGCACCGGCTACAGCCAGGCATCCGAAGGGGCAGGATGGTGCCTGCCTGCTGTTCGGACGCATCCCCCCCGGGCCACGACAGCCGCGAGTGTACGCCCTGAAGGCGCGGAAATCAGCGGTTCACGGCGAAACCGGGCATGCCCGGAAACGGCGTCCGACGGTGGTGACGGCGAGGACGACGGTACCCGGCTGTGGTGACGGGCGGATGGCCGCCGCATTGCATGTCGACCCGTCAGGGCCGCCGGAGCGAACGGCCGGTGGTCCGGCCGGCGGACGGACGGAGGGCACCCCCTTGTTGCGAGTTGATCCAGATCCGCAGCCCCCACCCGCGGACCTGGCCGAGCTGGTGGACCAGCGGCTGGTGCGGCAGCTCGCGGAGGCCGCCGCCGCGCAGGTCGGTTCCGGCGCGGTGCGGTTGCTGGGCGACGGCGGACTGCTGCAGGCGCTCGCCAAGCAGTTGATCGAGCGCGCCCTGGAGCTCGAACTCCAGGAGCACCTGCGCGGAGCCGGCACCAACAGCCCGACCGGCGCCAACGGCCGTACGGTCGCCGGCCGTCCCGGTGGCCCCAACGGCCCCAACGGCGCACGGGCCAGACGGCTGCTCACCGAGATCGGTCCGGTGGACGTACGGGTGCCGCGCGACCGCGACGGCAGCTTCGCGCCGCGTACGGTACGGCCGCGGGCCCGTCGGCTGCCCGGCCTGGACCGGCTGGTGGTCTCGCTCACCGCGCGCGGACTCAGCTCGGGCGAGCTGGTGGCGCACCTGGCCGAGGTGTACGGGGTGGAGCTCAGCCGGGAGACCGTCTCGGTGATCACCGATCAGGTGCTCGACGAACTCGCCGACCGGCGCGGGCGCCCGCTGGACCCGGTCTACCCGGTGGTCTTCCTCGACTCGGTGCGCAGCGGCCGCTCGGGCGGCCCGCTGGTGCACCTGGCGCTGGGGATCTCCGCCGACGGCCTGCGCGAGGTGCTGGGCCTGTGGCCGGCCGCGGACGGGGAGCACTGGCCGGGGGTGCTGGCCGGGCTGGCCGAGCGGGGGGTGCGCGAGGTCTGGGTGCTGGTGGGTGACGCCGGGGCGGGGCTGGCCGAGGCGGCGGCCGCGCGGTGGCCGCGCACGGTGGTGCACACCTCGGTGGCCCACCTGCTGCACGCCGCGCTGCGGCACGCGCCGGGCGAGGACTGGAGCGGGCTGGCCCGGGGGTTGCGCGAGATCTGCACGGCGCCGACGGAGGCGGCGGCGCTGGAGCGGCTGGGCCGGGCCGAGCGGGAGTGGGGCCCGAGCCACCGGGAGGTGTTCCGGGTGTGGCGGGCGGCCTGGCCGCTGCTGGCGCCCGGTTTCCGGTTCGGTCCCGAGGCGCGGCGGGTGCTCGCGGGCGGGGGCGCGCTGGAGCGGCTGCACGCCCGGTTGCGCCGGATCGAGCAGGCGGCGGGGCGGGTGCGGGACGAGCGGGCGGCGCTCAAACGGGTCTACCTGGCCACGCTCGCCCTGGAGTCGCAGGCCGGGGTGGGGCGGCCGTGGGCCGGAGACTGGCCGGCCGTGCGGGAGGAGCTGCGGCGGGGTTCCCGGCACTGAGCCGGCTCCAGGGAACCGACCGGGCCTGCCCCTGCCTCGCCTCCCACCACTGATCTGACAGAGCCAGGTGCTCTTTGCATCAGATCTGCCCGTTTTTGACACAGTCTGTTCACGCTTCCGGTTCCCGCATTGCGTGATCCCGATAACGGCCAGAGCTTCCACGCCAGTTTGGGCCTCGGCAGGATTCATTCACAGCGAGGAGCGCACATACCGCCCGCTCAGGAAGAGGAATTCGCCATGACGGATCTTGCCGCTCGCATTCACAGGATGCTCGGGATTCTGGCCGTTCTGCTGGTCGCCGTCATCGGCTTCCAGAGCCACACCGGACCGTATCAGTCCACCGCTGCCGCCGGGCCCTCGGCCATGCACGGGGACGACTCCGGCTGGGGTCCGTGAACTCGACGGAGCTGAGCCGGTGACGGCGGGTCCACACGGTCCGTTCACCCCGCTCCCGCGCAATTCCCCCCTCCTCGCAATTCTCCGAACCGAGAGGAAACCGACGATGGCGAACCCGTTCGAGGACCCCGAGGCCGAGTACCTCGTCCTGGTCAACAACGAGGGCCAGCACTCGCTGTGGCCGGTCTTCAGCCCGGTGCCCGACGGCTGGCAGCAGGTCTTCGGCGCCGCCGCCCGCCAGGACTGCGTCGACTACGTCGAGCAGCACTGGCAGGACCTGCGGCCGAAGAGCCTGGTCGCCCACCTGTCCGGCCACTGACCGGCGCGCCACCGGCACCGCACCACCGGCACCGCACCACCCCACCACACGCTCCCCCGGCCGCCCGGAGACCCCGGGCCGACCGGGCCGACCGCCCCGCGGGCCACGCCGCAACGAGGGAGAGACGCACATGTCCGGGGACCAGCAGACGCACAGAGCCGACCCGCGGCCGGCATCGGCCGAGGTGCTGTGTCGACTGTTCGCGGAGGTGCTCGGCCGGGAGTCGGTCGACCCCGCGGCGGGCTTCTTCGAGCTGGGCGGCGACCGCCCCGCCGCCGTGCGGCTGCTGGCCCGGGTCCGCGCCGAGCTCGGCTTCCGCGTGCCGCTGCCGCTCCTGCTGGACGCCCCCACCCCGTCCGCGCTGGCCACCCGGCTGGCCGACCGGGCCCCGGCCCCTCCCGACCCGCGCCCCACCCTCACCGGCCTGGTCGACGCCCAGGTGACCCGCACCCCGCAGGCCCCCGCGCTGTACGCGGACGGCACCACCCTCACGTACGCCGAGCTGGACGCCCGCGCCAACCGGCTCGCCCGGGTGCTCGCGGACCGCGGCCTGGGCACCGAGGACGTCGTCGCGCTCGCCCTGCCGAAGTCCCCCGAGGCCGTCGCAGCGATCCTCGCCGTGGCCAAGACCGGCGCCGCCTGGCTGCCCGCCGACCCGGCCTACCCCGCCGAGCGGCTGCGCCACATGCTCACCGACTCCCGCGCGGCCCTGGTGCTCACCACCGCGGCCACCGCCGAGCGGCTGCCCGACACCGGAGCCCCCCGGCTGCTGCTCGACTCCGCCGAGCACCTCGCCGCGCTCGCCGACCGGCCCGGCGCCCCGTTCACCGCCGACGAGCGGGTGCGGCCGCTGAGCGCCGGGAACACCGCGTACGTCATCTACACCTCCGGCTCCACCGGGGTGCCCAAGGGCGTGGCCGTCACCCACACCGGGCTGCCCAGCATGATCGGCACCCAGGTCGCCGCGACCGGGGTCGGCCCCGGCAGCCGGGTGCTCCAGGCCGCCTCGCTCAGCTTCGACGTGTCCGTCTCCGACCTGGCGGTGGCCCTGACCACCGGCGCCGCGCTCGTCCTCCCCCGCGAGCAGAGCCAGCTGGTCGGCGACGCGCTGGCCGCCCTGATCGACCGGTACGGCGTCACCCACGCCGATGTCGCCACCGCGATGGCCGCGACCCTCCCGGACGCCCCGCTGCCCACCCTGCGCACCCTGGTCGGCGGCGGCGAGGCCATCCCGCGCGAGCTGGCCGCCCGGCTCGGCCGCGGCCGGCTGATGCTCAACAGCTACGGACCGACCGAGACCACCGTCATCGTCACCATGAGCGAGCCGCTCACCGGCGCGGAACAGCCCCCGATCGGCCACCCCTGCCGGGACGTCCGCATCCACGTGCTGGACGAACGGCTGCGCCCGGTCGGGCCGGGCACCGTGGGCGAGCTGTACGTCTCCGGCCCGCACCTGGCCCGCGGCTACCTGGGCCGCCCCGGCCTGACCGCCGACCGCTTCGTCGCCTGCCCGTTCGGCGAGCCCGGGGAGCGGATGTACCGCACCGGCGACCTCGGCAGCCGCCGGCCGGACGGCCAGCTGGACTTCCTCGGCCGGGCCGACGACCAGGTGAAGATCCGCGGCTTCCGGGTGGAGCCCGGCGAGATCGAACAGACCCTCTCCGCCCATCCCGGGGTGCGCCAGGCCGTGGTGCTGGTGCGCGAGGACCGCCCGGGCGAGCGCCGGCTGGTCGGCTACACCGTCGGCGCCGCCGACCCGGCCGAGCTGCGCGCCCACTGCGCCGAGCGGCTGCCCGACCACATGGTGCCCACCGTCGTGGTGCTCGACCGGCTGCCGCTCACGCCCAACGGCAAGGTCGACAGGCACGCCCTGCCGGCGCCGGTGTTCGGCGCGGGCGAGGAGGGCGGCCGGGCCCCCGCCGGGGAGCTGGAGCACACCCTCGCCCGGCTCTTCGCCGAGGTGCTGGGGATCCCCCGGGTCGGCGTCACCGAGTCCTTCTTCGAGCTCGGCGGCGACTCCATCGTGGCCATCCAGCTGGTCTCCCGGGCCCGGCACGCCGGGCTGCAGCTCACCCCCCGCTCGGTCTTCGACGCCCCGAGCGTCGAGGCACTGGCCCGGCTCGCCCGCCCGCTGGAGGGCCCGGTCGCGGTCGAGCCCGAGGGCGCCGGCCTCGGCGACGTGCCCCCGACGCCCATCGTGCACTGGCTGTCCGAACAGCGCGGAGCCGTCGAGAGCTTCCACCAGTCCACCCTGCTCGCCCTCCCCGCCGGGACGGCGCCCGCCGAACTGGCCGCCGCCCTGCAGGCCCTGCTGGACCACCACGACGCCCTGCGGGCCCGTACCTCCCCGCTCGCCGAGCGCCCCTGGACGCTGCACGTCCCCGCCCCCGGCGCCGTCCCCGCCGAGTCGGTGCTGCGCACGGCCGTCGGCCCGGCCACCGCGCAGGCGCTGCTCACCCAGACCGAGGCCGCCCGCGACCGCCTCTCCCCCGAGGACGGCCGGATGCTCCAGGCCGTCCGCTTCGACGCCGGCCCGGAACTGCCCTCCCAGCTGCTGCTGGTGATCCATCACCTGGTGGTGGACGGCGTCACCTGGCGCATCGTCGAGGAGGACCTGCTCGCCGCGCTCGCCGCCGTCCGCGAGGGCCGGCAGCCTGCGCTGCCGCCGGTGCCCACCTCCTTCCGCCGCTGGGCCCAGCGGCTCACCGCCGAGGCCCGCACCGACCGCCGGGCCGCCGAACTCCCCTTCTGGCAGGCCACCCTGGCCACCCCGGACCCGTTGCTCGGTGAACGCCCCCTCGACCCCGACCGGGACACCTACGCCACCGAGGGCACCCTGCGCCTCGTGCTGCCCGCCGGGACCACCCAGGCGCTGCTCACCCGCGTCACCGCCGCCTACCACGCCCAGGTCAACGACGTCCTGCTCACCGCGCTGGCCCTCGCCCTCGGCCACTGGCGCGGCGGCGGGGCCACGACCGGGCCGGACGGTGCGGTGCTGCTCAGCCTGGAGGGCCACGGCCGCGAGGAGGTCGTCGACGGCGTCGACCTGCACCGCACCGCCGGCTGGTTCACCTCCGTCTACCCCGTACGGCTCGCCCCCGGGGCACCGGCCTGGTCCGAGGTCACCGCCGCCGGCCCCGAACTCGGCCGCGCCCTCGGCCGGGTGAAGGAGCAGCTGCGCGCCGTACCGGACAACGGGATCGGCTACGGGCTGCTGCGCCACCTCAACCCGGCCACCGCTGAGGTGCTCGCCGGGTACGCCGAACCGCAGGTCGAGTTCAACTACCTGGGCCGCTTCCAGCCGGAGGGCGTCACCGCCGAGGACGTGCTCGCCGGGGCCGAGGCGATGACCGAGGGCGCCGCCCCCGGCCTGGCGCTCGGCCGGGTCCTGGGCCTGGACGCCACCACCGTCGACACCCCGCAGGGCCCGCTGCTGGTCGCTCAGTGGTCCTGGGCGGGCGGACTGCTCACCGAGGAGCGGGTCCGCGCCCTCGCCGAGGCCTGGTTCACCGCGCTGGGCGCCCTCGCCGAGCACGCCGAACGGCCGGGCGCCGGCGGGCACACCCCCTCCGACTTCCCGCTGGTCGACCTCGGCCAGGAGGAGCTGGACCGGCTCGCCGGACTCCACGCCCCCGCCGCCCTGGTGGACGTCTGGCCCACCTCCCCGCTCCAGCAGGGCATGGCCTTCCACGCCGCGTACGACACCGACGGCGCCGACGTCTACACCTCCGTCTGCACCTTCGACCTGACCGGTCCCGTCGACGCCGAGCGGCTGCGTGCCGCCGCCGAGGCGCTGCTGCTGCGCCAGCCCAACCTCAAGGCCGGCTTCCACCAGCGCCCCGACGGACCGCCCGTCCAGGCCGTCCCGGACCGGGTCGAACTGCCCTTCACCGTCCTCGACCTGACCTCCCACGCCGACCCGGCGGCCGAGGCCGACCGGATCGCCGCCGCCGAGTACGGCCGCCGCTTCGACCTCGCCCGGCCGCCGCTGCTGCGCTACACCCTGCTCACCCTGGCCCCCGGCCGCCACCGGCTGATCGCCGCCGCCCACCACATCCTGCTGGACGGCTGGTCCACCCCGCTGTTCGCCGAGGAACTGTGGGCGCTGTACTTCCGGCAGCCGCTGCCCCCGGCCGCCCCCTACCGCGAGTACCTGCGCTGGATCACCCGGCGCGACGGCGCCGCCGCCCGCACCGCCTGGGCCGCGGCCCTCGCCGGAGTGGACGAGCCCACCCTGCTCGCGCCGGGCCGCACCCCCGCCGCCCCGCGGCTGCCGCTGCGCCTGCACACCGGCCTCACCCCCGAGGCCACCGAGGCGCTCGGCCGCACCGCCCGCCGCTACGGCGTCACCCTCAACACCCTCGTCCAGGCCGCCTGGGGCGTGCTGCTGGCCCGGCTCACCGGGCGGGAGGACGTGCTCTTCGGCACCACCGTCTCCGGCCGGCCGCACGACCTGCCGGGCGTCGAGCGGATGATGGGCCTGCTGATCAACACCGTGCCGGTGCGGGTCACCCTCGACCCGGCGGAGAGCTGGGGCCAGTTGCTGCTGCGCCTGCAGCACGAGCAGTCCGCACTGCTGGACCACCAGCACCTCAGCCTCACGGAGATCCAGCGGCTCGCCGGACTGGGCAGCCTGTTCGACACCGTCACGGTGTACGGAAACTACCCGGATCCGTCCGCCCTGGACGAGGCCGACCCGACCGGCACCACCCACGTCAGCCTGGTCGAGGACGTCGACAGCGCCCACTACCCGCTGCTGCTCGCCCTCACCCCCGGCGACGGCCTCCAGCTGCGCCTGGACCACCAGCCGGACGCCTTCAGCCCTGCCGAGGCGCGCGCCCTGCTGGACCGCTTCCTCGCCCTGCTCGACCGGATCGTCGCCGACCCGGCCGAACTCGTAGCCGCGGTCGACGTGTTGACCGAGGCGGAGCGGGAGCAGCTGGTGTCCGGCTGGCACGGGCCCGTCGCCGAGCTGCCGTCGGCCGCGGTGCCGGAGCTGTTCGAGGCCCGTGCCGCCGCGACGCCGGAGGC
>NZ_JBHWDU010000067.1:0-44021 GCF_042734825.1 Kitasatospora sp. NPDC059648
GGCCCGTACGTCATCCCCGCCTACGGCTCCGGCTACACAATCAACTGAGCCGTACCGGCCGGGGCCCGGGGACACGGGCCCCGGCCCCCCGGCCGGCCCCGCTCCCGGCCGGGGTCAACTCCGGGCGTCCAGCGCGGCATCCAGGAGCAGCCGGGCCGCCGTCCCGGCGTCGGCGGCGGCGCCCGGGTCCCCGTGCACGGCCGCGGTGGTGATCGCCCCCTCCGCGAGCAGGGCCAGCTGGGCGGCGGTGGCGGGCGGGGCCCCGGCGGCCTCGACCAGGCCGGCCAGGTAGCCGGCGAACTCGGCCTTGTGGTGCCGGGCGGCGGCCGCGACGGCCGGTGTGGTGGCGCCGAGCTCGCCGAAGGAGTTCACGAAGGCGCAGCCGCGGAAGCCGGGCTCGGCGAACCACCGGCCGAGCCAGTCGAACACCGAGAGCACCTGGTCCCGGGGCGTGCCTCCGGCCCGTGAGACGTGGACGGCCAGGCTCGCCCGCCAGCGCGCGTCGCGGCGCTGCAGGTAGGCCTCGACCAGGTCGTTCTTGGACGGGAAGTGCTGGTAGACGCGGCGCATCGTCAGTCCGCAGGCGGCCCGGACGGCGTCCATCCCGACGGCCTGGACTCCCTGCCCGTAGAACAGTTCCTCGGCCGCGTCGAGGATCCGGGTCCGCGGGTCGATCTGTTCCGCCTGTTCCATCTGCCGTGCCCTTTGCGTGAGAACGATGGTTCTCCTAGGGTAGCAAATGACGCGAGAACGATCGTTCTCGCCGGTGGAGCGTCCGTTCTCAAGGAGACACCCATGGCCGAGCAGCGCCCTCCCGTCCCGCCCTTCACCGAGGAGACCGCCCGCCGGAAGGTCCGGGCCGCCGAGGACGCCTGGAACACCCGCGACCCCCGGCGCGTCGCCCTCGCCTACACCCCGGACAGCCGCTGGCGCAACCGCGCCGAGTTCCTCGCCGGCCGGGAGCAGATCGCCGCCTTCCTCACCCGCAAGTGGCAGCGCGAGCACGACTACCGCCTGGTCAAGGAGCTGTGGGCGTTCGGCGGCGAGCGGATCGCCGTCCGCTTCGCCTACGAGTGGCACGACGGAGACGGGCAGTGGCACCGCTCCTACGGCAACGAGAACTGGGAGTTCGACGAGCACGGGCTGATGGCCCACCGGCTCGCCTCGGTCAACGACCTGCCGATCACCCCCGAGCAGCGACTGCTCCACTGGCCGCTCGGCCGCCGCCCCGACGACCACCCGGGCCTCACCGGACTCGGCCTCTGACCATCGGCCCGGAACGGCTTCCGGCCTGCGACGCGCACGAACTGACGCCGCGTCCGGTCGCACTGTTCCAGGGCTGTGACGGAGCGGGCACCGGGCGCTGACCTCGGGCTGGGAACCTCCTTGACGAAAGCGAACAGCACCACCGAGGGGGATCCGACATGTCCGTGCGCAACCGATTCGGCAGCGCCGCCGCGATCGCACTGACGACCACCGTCAGCGCGGTCCTGCTCTCCGCCTGCGGCCCCGACAACGCCGACTCCGGCGCCACCGCGGCGCCCGGCAGCAGCGCGCCCGGATCGACGGCCGGATCGGCGGCACCCGGCGGCGCCTCGCACCCCGGCACTCCGGCCCCCGGCGGCAAGGAGGTCAACGGGACCACCGTCGCCAACCACCTGACCATCAGCACGGGCACCAGGAACGTCGCGATGAACGGCACCCTCGTCGACTTCGGCTCCGTGGTGCGCGACCTCGCCTGGTCGCCGGACGGCAGGAAGGTCGTCTACGTCGGCGACAGCGGCGATCTGATGACCGCCAACCCGGACGGCACCGGCAAGACCACCCTCGCCAGGCACCCTGACGGCGAGGAGTGGTCCCACCCGACCTGGCAGCACGCCGCGAAGGGGCCGAGCGGCGACGCCGTCCCCAACGAGACCGAGCGCTACAACAACATCGTGTTCACCGCCAAGAAGGCCGGTGCGCTGCGACTGGTGAAGGTCCCCGCCAAGGGCGGCAGCGTCGAGGACCTCAGCCCGCACAACTCCGAGGGCGGCGACAACGCGGGCCTCCCGCAGCCGCCGCAGACCGGCAACACCTGGGCCGACGCGGGCGGCCGGCAGGCCGCCGTCGCGTTCGCCAACACCCCGACGAACGAGGTCTACATCTACGACGACTACATCCGCCCGGCCACCCAGGACATCGGCAAGGGTTCGCAGCCCGCCCTGTCCCCGGACGGCGGGCAGATCGTCTTCGTCCGCGCGGTGAACGGCCACGACCACCTGTTCACCCGCTCCACCGAGCACGACCAGAAGGCCGAGAAGGACCTCACCCCCTCGGCCACCACGGACTTCACCGAGCCCGCCTGGTCCCCCGACGGCAGGACCGTCGCGGCCCGCACCCCCGACGGCGTCGACACCGTGCCGGCCGACGGCTCCGCCGCGCCGACCCAGGTCTCCACCCTCCCCGGCCTGCCGGTCTACCGGCCCTGATCCCGCGCCGGGCCGCGGGCCAACTCGGCCCGCAGCTCGGCCAGGTGCTCGTCGGCGGACTCGTGCGGCAGGAACTCGACCACGTCGAGGAAGCGGAACAGCACCCGGGTCCCGGTGACCGCGTACTCGTAGTCACCGAAGCCGACCACCGCCCCCGTCCCGCCGCGGGCCGCCCCGCGGACGGCGGCGGCGGTCAGCCGGTCCTCCGTGCCCCCGGCGGTCACCTTGCGGCGGGCGTTGGGCCGGGCCAGGTACGGGCACACCATCGACGCGTACAGCATGCAGGCCCGGTGCCCGGGGCCCTCCATGGTCGGCGCGAGGTTGCGGTACGGGCGCCCCGCCGCGATCGCCTCGGCGATCGCGGCGCTCTCGGCCGGCCCGACCACCCGCCACACCGGCCCGCGCGCCATGAACACCCCGCACACCGAACACCGCCGCTCCAGCGCGCAGTCGGCGCTGCGCCCGTGGTCGGTCAGCGCGAACTGCGGCCGCCCGTCCTGCCACGGCGTGATCGCCGGCACCGGGTACCCGCGCCCGTCCCGGGGCCGCTCCCCCACCTCGGCCGGCATCGGCACTAGTTCGAATCGCACGCCCCTATCGATACCAGCCGGGCGCACCGCCGGTCGAGCCACGAGGCCGACGCCCCGCCACCGAGCAGTCGGCGGCCTCCGGGCCCGTGGCCGCGCGGCGCGTCACTCCGCCGCCGACTCCTGGGTCAGCATCACCTTCCGCAACAGGTCCGAGAGCGTGCGCCGCTCCTCCTCGGAGAGCACCCCGAGCAGCCTGCGCTCCTCGCGCCCGACCACCTCCAGGGCCTCCTGCCAGGCTGCACGGCCGGCCCCGGTCAGCACGATGTCGACCTTGCGGCGGTCCTCGGTCGAGGGGGTGCGCAGCACGAAGCCGCGGCGCTCCAGGGCCTCCAGCCGGCCGGTGACGGAGGCGGGGGCGAGGTTGAGGTCGGCGCGCAGGTCGGAGGGGGCGGCGTGGCCGCCGCGGCCGGCCAGGACGTGCAGGGTGTCGAACTCGTGCTTGTGCAGGCCGTAGTCGGCGACGCCCTGTTCGCGGACCCGGCCGAGGTGGCGGGTGAGCCTGGACATCCGGGTCACCGCGCCCTCGATGTCCGGGTCGAGTCCGGGGAGCACCGGGATCCAGCGGTCGAGGTGGCCGTCCGTCCAGTCGCGGGGCGGGGTCGGCTGCTGGTGGGGGTGCTCGGGCATGGGAGGAGTCTACAAAGGGCAGATATGCCGCCACCGAAATATTCGTTGCCAAAATTTCGATGCCGAAATACAGTTCCGCAGGTGCTCCGCCGACCCGCACCCCGACGCCCCGCCCCTCCACACCCGGAGCTCCGGCACCCCTTGGACCTGCGCGACTTCCGCCTGCTCTTCCTCGGCCGCACGGTCTCCACCCTCGGCGACGCCGTCGTCCCGGCAGCCCTCGCCATCGCCATCACCCGCGCGACCGGCTCCTCCGCCGCGCTCGCCCTCGTCCTCGGCTGCGCGATGGTGCCGCGACTGCTCCTGCTGCCCTTCGGCGGAGTGGCCGGCGACCGCCTCGACCCGCGCCTGGTCTCGCTCACCACCGACCTGCTGCGCGCCGCCACCCAGTTGCTCGTCGGGCTCGAACTCCTCGGCGCCCGGCCGGACCTGACCCACATCGCGATCGCCTCGGGGGCCGGGGGCCTCGCCTCCGCCTTCGCCATGCCGACCACCTCTCCGCTGGTCCGGGCCGCCGTCCCGGCCGAGCACCGACTGCGCGCCAACGCCCTGCTCGGCTCCGCCACCAGCGCGGCCCGGCTCGGCGGCCCGGCGCTCGCGGGCCTGCTGGTGTACACCGCGGGGCCCGGCTGGGCCTTCGTGGCGGACGGCGTCTCGTTCCTGCTGAGCGCCGCCCTGCTCACCCGCATCCGCCTCGCCCCCGCGGCCCGCGATCCGCTCGCGGCCGCCGGAGCGCGGCCGCTGCGCCGGGACCTCGCCGAGGGCTGGCGCGAGGTGTGCGCCCGGGACTGGTACTGGACCAGCCTGGTCGCCCACGGGGTGTGGAACGGCGCGAGCGCGGTCGCGCTCACCCTCGGCCCGCTGATCGCCGCGACCCGCCTCGGCGGGGACGGGGTCTGGGTGGCCGTCACCCAGGCCGGGGCCGTCGGCCTGCTGCTCGGCTCGCTGGCGGCCGGCCGCCTCCGCCCCCGGCGCCCGGTGCTGGTCGGCAACCTGGCCCTGGCGCTGTACGGCCTGCCACTGCTGGCGCTCGCCGTTCCGGCGCCCGCGCCCGTCACGGTGGCGGCGTACGGGGTGGCCATGGCCGGGCTGGGGTACCTCAACCCGGTGTGGGAGACGGTGGTGCAGGAGGAGTTCCCGCCGCAGGTGCTGGCCCGGGTCACCTCGTACGACTGGCTGCTCTCGCTGGCCGCCGCGCCGCTCGGCTACGTGCTGGCCCCGCTGGCGGCCGACGCCTGGGGCAGCCGGGTGCCGCTGCTCGCCGCGGCCGCCCTGGTGACCCTGGTGTGCACGGGCACCGCGGCGGTGCCGGGGGTGCGCCGGCTCGGCACCGGCCCGCGAGCGGCGGAACCGGCGGCCGTCGAGCGGCCGCCGGTCCCCCTCGACTCGTGACGCCCGAGGGTCAGTTCCAGATGCCGGTGATGTCCGTCGCGGTCGCCGCGTTGCCCGCGTGGCCGCTCGCGCCGGAGAGGTCCTCCAGGGTGCGCAGGACGTTGTAGTGGTTGTAGGTGGTGGCCGAGCTGCTGCCCGGGGTGACGTGGGCGCCGTAGAGCAGCGTCGGGATGCGGTTGCCGGACAGGCTGTTGTCCTCGTCGAAGGTGACGACCAGCAGGCTGTTGTGGCTCTGCGCCCAGGTGGCGTAAGCGCCCAGGTTGTTCTTGATCCAGGTGTCACCCGTGCTGATCGAACAGTCGTGCATGTCGCTGCACAGGTTCGGGATCACGAAGGAGACGTCGGGCAGGGTGGTGTAGTCGGTCGGGAACTGCGCGAAGGTCTTGGCGCTGCTCAGCGGCACGTTGCCGAAGCCGAACCAGGGATTGTGCTTCTGCGCGTAGTTGCCGCTGCTGCAGACCGTACTGCCCTGGCCGGGCAGGGACTCGTTGTAGCTGGCCCAGGTCTTCCCCGCGGCGAGCACCTCGGAGGCCAGGTTCGGCGCCTGGAACCCGCCGACCGCCACGCAGCTGTCGTCGACCCGGCCCTGGGTGGAGCCGGAGAACAGCGCGTAGTAGTTCGGCTCGCTGGGGTGGGTGATGGCGAAGGACTGGGTGAGGCTGGCGCCGCCCGCCTTCAGGGTGTTGTTCAGGTACGGCGCGCTGCTGCTGCCGATGATCTGGCTGTAGGCGTGGTTCTCCATCACCACGACGATCACGTGGTCGGGCGTGGGCAGCCCGGCCGCCTGCGCGCTGGTGGCGGTGGCCGCCCACAGCCCGGCGGAGGCCGCGACCAGCGCGACGGCCGAGCCGAGCGCGGTCGCGGAGCGGCGGGATCGGGGGGAGTCCTTCACGGGCTTCTCGGACGAGGTCATGACAGGTCCTCGGGTGGGCGGGCGGCCCGGCGGGCCGCCCGGAACGGGAGGGTGACGGACTGTCGTGCTCCCGCCGACCGGGCCGGAGCCCGCCCGGCGGGTCCGCCGAACGGCCTGGGCGTGTCTTCCGGATCACGCCCGGCATGATCCGGAAGAGACGCCCCGGTAGGACGCCCTAGTAGGGCGTGCCGTTGGCGAAGTCGGTGGCGAAGGTCGACTCGATCGTGTTGAGCACCCCGGAGTCGGAGACGATCAGGCCCAGCTCGCGGTTGTTGTTCAGCGAGTTGTCGGAGAAGTTCTCCGAGCCGGCGAACACCTTGGCGCCGGGGGTGCCGTAGTCGGCGACGATGGCCTTGGCGTGGACGTACAGGCCGGTGGTCGAGAAGTAGGTGACCACCTTGGCGCCGGCCGCGGTGACCTCGTCGAAGGAGGATCCGTACGAGCCGGGGTCCATGCCGACGACGCGCACGGTGACGCCGCGGTCGGCGGCCGCCGTGATCGCGTCGACCAGGGCCGGGTCGCCGAATTCGAGCTCCTCGACGTCCAGGGAGGACTGCGCGCCGTTGATCAGCGCCAGCAGCCGGTCCTGCGAGTCGGTGGGCGACCAGACCAGGTCGTCGCCGTCGGAGGGGGTGACCGAGGTCTTGGCGTAGTCGGCGGCGAAGACCTGCTCGATCGCGTTGACGTCGTTGGCATCGGTGTCGAGGACGCCGTAGTCGCGGCTGCCCGAGTAGTAGGTGGCGTCCAGGTTCCCGGTCAGGACCAGGGACGTGGCGCCGTCCACGGTGACGGTCTTCTGGTGGGTGTAGACGAACGCGGAGGACGAGTACGTCACGCCGACGCCGGCCGCCTTCAGCGCGTTGTAGGCGGAGCCGTTGACCGAGGTGTGCCGGCCGTCCAGGACGACCCGGACCCTGACGCCGGCCCGCTGGCGGGCGATCAGGTCGTTGACCGCCGTGGTGTCGCGCAGCTCGTACATGGTGACGTCGATGGTCCTGGTGGCCGAGTTGATCAGGTCGTAGACCACCGTGTGGCTCTGGTCGGGGAAGACGACGGCGGTGAAGGTGCCGCTCGCGCGGGCGGTGCCGGTGGCGGATATCAGGCCGGCACCGGCGAGCAGCAGGGCGCCGGCACGGCGCGCGAAGGTGGCCAGGGGCATGGGGACTCCATGGTCGGTGTGGGGAAGTCGCCGGGGAGAGGTCCGGTGCGGGGCGCCACCGGACGGCGGAGCGAGCGCCCGAACAGCATGGGGGCGGCGCGGTCAACGCGGGTAGACGACGGGAGGTAAAACCTTGCCCCCGGCCCGGAGAACGAACGGTGCACCCGACAAACCCGCCCGAGAGCGGATGAGAGGGGCGGTCCGGTTCACATTGCGGCCAGCCGCCCGAACCAGTGATAGTGATCACCGATCGACGCGATCCGACACCACGTCAGCCCACGAGAGAGCCGAGGAACATGGCGAAGACCAGCCTTCTGCGTCCGCTCGCGGTGGCCGCCGCCGCTGCCGTCCTGGCGGCGTCCGGAACCGCCCCCGCCCTGGCCGCCGACCGGGACGGCGCGACACTGCCGGCGCCCGACACCGCCGGGGTGCTGAGCGCACTTCAGGTCACCACGGACGCGGGTGCTCCGGGCGCCTTCGCGGTGATCCGCGACCACGGCGACGTCGAGCGGACCCGCTCGCTGACCGTCGGCAGGGCGAACCTGGACGGGACCCCGATGAACTCCGCGTGGAGGTTCCGGGTCGGCAGCAACAGCAAGACGTTCGCCGCCGTTCTCGTGATGCAGCTGGCGCAGGAGGGCCGGATCGACCTCGACAAGCCGCTGCGCGACTACCTCCCGGCCGGCACCCTTCCGGAGGGCTGGACGATGACCGGCCGCCAGGTGATGGAGCACCGGGCCGGCATCTACGACCACACCGACGACCTGCTGGAGCAGCCCGGCGAGGAGACCACCTCCGCCTTCGAGGCCCGCATCCGCAGCAAGGTGTACGCCCCGGCCGACCTGGTCGCGATGTCCGTCAAGCACGGCCAGCAGTACGCGCCGGGCAGCCGCTACTCCTACTCCAACACCGACTTCGTGCTGATGGGCCTCGCCGTCGAGCACCTCACCGGCCGCCCGTACGCGGACGTGCTGCGGGATCGGATCATCGAGCCGCTCGGCCTCACGAAGACCTCCTTCGTCGTCCCCGACCAGCGGATCCGGGGCGCCCACGTCACCGGTTACCTCACCAACGACGACCGCGGCAAGCCGCTGCTGGACTCCACCGAGCAGACCGGCTCCTGGGTGTGGAGCGCCGGCGCCGTCATCTCCACGGCCGAGGACCTCGACACCTTCCTCACCGCCCTGATGGCCGGCAGCTCCGGTGGACTGGTCTCGGACGACTCGCTGCGCCAGATGGAGGCCGCGCTGCCCACCCCGACCCCCAAGATCTCCTACGGGCTGGGGCTGCGTCGCATCTCGCTGTCCTGCGGGGACGTGTACGGGCACGGCGGCATCGTCCAGGGCTACCAGACCCAGTCCTTCACCACCCCGGACGGCCACCGCTCGGTGGTCGTCTTCGCCAACGCGTCCAACAACGGTTCCGTCACCCAGGGGCTGATGAACGCGCTGGAGCCGGCCTTCTGCGGGAAGAAGCCGTCGGCCGCACCGCGGACGGCCTTCGCGCCGTCCGCGCGGGACGGCCAGGAGGGCGGGGACGGCCAAGGCGACCAGGGCGACCGGTGGCTGCCCGTGGTGGAGGACACCCGGATCTGACCCCTGGCGCTGCGGCCGGGGCCGGCTACACGGGGCTCCGGCCGCGGCGGCCGTCCGCGCTCAGATCGGTGAGCGCCTCGGTGAGGATCTCCCGGGCCTCCTCGGCGCGGCCCTGCTCGATCAGCGCGGTGCCGAGTTCGGTCAGCGTCTTGGTCATGCTGTCCGGACGCCCGATCGCCTCGTAGTGGACCAGCGCCTGCCGGTAGGCCTTCTCGGCGGCCGGCCAGCGCTTCAACGCCGCGCGGTCCTGGCCGAGTTCGTGCGCCGTCATGGCGGCCATCAGGTGCATCAGCGGCGAGGACCAGCGCTCCACCAGCTCCAGGGCGCGGGCCAGCGCCCGGCGGCGGGAGTCCTGCGCCTCCTCGGCCCGGCCCAGGTGGCGCAGGCAAGTCGCGACGCCGCGCAGGGTGACCAGCCGGCCGATCATCGCGGCCCGGTTGTCGACCTCGGCGAAGGCCTCCGCCGCCCGCTGGTAGCTCTCGCCGGCCTCCTGGTACCGCTGGAGCCGGCGCAGCCCGGTGCCGAGGTAGGTGAGTGCCCAGCCCTGCTGCTCGTGGTCGCCCACCCCGCGGGCCAACTCCAGCCCCTCACCGGCGAGTTCGATGCCGCGCCGGTAACGGTGCAGACAGGTGACGTACGTCCAGGCCAGGTAGTTCACGTGCACCGCCTCCGCCTGCCGGTCGCCGCTCGCGCGGGCCGCGTCCACCGACAGCTGGAACACCTCGCCCCAGAGGTCCCAGCTGACCAGGCGGTCGGAGAACCAGTGCATGGCCTCGGCGGTGTCGATCACCTCCCGGTGGCGGCCCTCCCGCTGCGCCCGGTACAGCGCGGCCAGCCACTCCGGGTGCTCCTCCTCCAGCCAGCGCGCGGCCTCGGCGAGCGGGACGGAGCCGTCCTTCTCGGGCACGGCGGGCGGGACGGAGCCGTCGTCGGCGGGCGCGGACCCGGCGGTCGCGGCGTGGTCCGGGTCGAACCGCAGGCCGTGGGCCGCCGCCTCGCGCAGCAGCCAACTCCCGGCCTGGGTAAGGGCGTCGGCGACGGCCTCGGCCGTCTCGTCGGCCGCCAGGCGCTCGCCCGCGTACAGCCGCACCAGGTCGTGCAGCCGGTAGCGCTCCGGCGCGGCCGACTGCACCAGGCCGGCGTCGACGAGCTGCTCCAGGACGAGTTCGGTGCGCGCGGCCGACAGCCCGGCGTAGCGGGCCAGCACGGCCGCGGTGAAGTCCGGCCCGGCGGTCAGCGCGCAGCGGCGCAGCACCAGCCGGGATTCGGCGGGCAGTCGGCGGTAGGAGAGTTCGAAGGCCGGGCGAACGGCCAGGTCCCCGGTCTCCAGCAGGTCCAGGCGGGTCTCCTCGGCGGCGAGCTGGCGGGCCAGCTGGGCCACCGGCTGCTGCGGGCGGGCGACCAGCCGCTGCCCGGCGATCCGCAGCGCGAGCGGCAGGTAGCCGCAGAGCCGGGCGAGTTCGGCGGCCGCGTCCGGGGCGGCCTCGACCCGTTCGGGCCCGGCGATCCTGGCCAGCAGCACGGACGCCTCGGCCGGGGACAGCACGTCCAGCCGCAGCCGGTGCACCGCCTCCAGGCCGGGCAGCGCGTGACGGCTGGTCACGACGGTCACCGCCGGCCCGGAGCCCGGCAGCAGCGGGCGCACCTGGGCCTCGTCGGCGGCGTTGTCCAGCACCAGGACCAACCGGCGGTCGCGGACCAGGGCGCGGAACAGACCCGCCCGCTCGTCCGTCCCGGCGGGCACCGCGCCGTCCGCCACGCCGAGGGCGCGCAGCACCTGGCCGAGCGCCTCGCGGGCGGGCAGCGGGGTGGCGGCCGTGCCGCCGAGGTCGAGGGAGAGCTGACCGTCCGGGAAGGCCGGGGCGAGCGCGTGGGCGGCGTGCAGGGCGAAGGCGGTCTTGCCGAGGCCCGGCTGACCGCTGATCAGCACCACCCGGGGGTGGGTGGGGTGCTCGTCGGCCATGAGGGCGGCGAGTTCGGCGAGGGCCTGCTCGCGGGCGGTGAAGTCGGCGAGGTCGCGCGGCAGGGCGAGCGCCCCGGGGGGCGCGGGGTCCGCGGTGGCGTCCGGTGCGGGCGGCGCCGCGGGTGCGGGCGGCGCCGGCGGTTCCGGTACGGGTGCGGGCGGCGTTAGCGGTTCCGGTACGGGTGCGGCCTGGGCCGCGGACGCTGCGGAGGGCCGGGCGGACTGCCCCTGCGGCGGCACCTGCCGCACGCCCCGGGGCCGGCCGGACTGCGCGGCCCCCTCCAGTGCGGCGGTCTGTGCGCCGTCCAGGCCCAGGGCTGCGGCCAGGGCCCGGACGGTTCGCCGCTGCGGCCCCCGGGTGCGGCCGCGTTCCATGTCCCCGAGGGCGCGCAGGCTGACGCCCGCCCCGGCGGCCAGGTCCTCCTGGGTCAGGCCGGCTGCCATCCGGTGAGCGGCCAGCAGGTGGCCGAACCCCCCGGTTCCGTTCGCCCCCGACATGTCCCCGCCCCTGGTTCCGTGCTTCCGCAGTTCTGCCGGGCGCCGTGCCGGGCAGTTCCCCTCAGGCAGAAGTATGCCTCGGCGGAATCGGCGCGCACACCCGCCCCCGCCTGCGGGGACACCTGGGACGGGGCGGACCGGCGAGTGGTTCCCGCGTGCCGGAACCGCCGGTAGTTCCGCCTGTGCCGCCGGTGCGGGAGGCAGTTGTGCACCGGTGCGCGGCGCTCGTCGTCAGCGTTCGGCCGCCGTCAGCGCCTGTTCCTGCCCTCTGGCCTCCGCCCCTTCGACGCTGCGGCCGAGCTCGAAGAGCAGGTCGGCGAGCAGACCGTGCGAACGCGCCTCCACGGCGGCGTCGCCGACGGTGCGGCCGAGCGCGACGGCGAGCCGGGCCGAGGACAGCGCGGCCTCCCGGCGGCCGAGGGCGTGCAGGGCGCGGGCCCGGCTGTGGGTGGCGAGCACCGCCTCGACCCCGTCCGGTCGGCCGCCGGCGGTGGGGGCGGCGTCCGTGCGGCCCCTTTCGGTGCGGGCGGTGACCGTGCGGACCGCCTCGTCCGCGTGGGCGAGGGCCCGGTCCGGGGCGCCGCCCAGCACCAGGGCCTCGGCGAGGTCCGTGAGGGCGCGCACCAGCAGGTGCCCGGCCGCCGGGGTCCGGGCGGCGGCCACCAGGTCGGTGAGCAGCGGCACCGCCCGGTCGTGCTGCCCGGCCCGTACCAGCGCGGCGGCCACCCGGCTGCGGCAGTGGTGGCGCAGCACCGCTCCCCCGGCCCGGTCGGCGGCCGCGACCGCCGTGTCCAGGTGCTCCAGGGCGGTGCGGTGGGCCGCCCGACGGACGTGCAGGACGGCGAGGTCGGTGCCCAACCGGGCGAGGGCGGCGTCGTCCCGGTCGGCGTGCGCGGCGCGCAGCCCGATCTCGGCAACGGTCCGCCAGTGCGCCCGGTCCCGGCCGCCCTGCTCGCCCGGCCGCTCGTCCGCACGCTCGTACAGCAGGCTGATCCGGTGGGCGAGTTGCCAGGCGGCGCGGGTGCGCCCGTACTGCTCGGCGCGGAGCACCACCGCACGCAGCGCGCTCTCCTCCCGGCGGAACCAGGCCGCCGGGAGCCTTCCGCCCTCGGCCTCCTCGCCGTCCTCGCCCGCCCACGGGGCGGTGAGCTCCAGGTAGTGGGCGATCAGCCGGTCGAGGGCGCCGGAGCGCTCCTCGCAGTCCAGCGCGGCGGCCTGTCCGGCGGCGTAGCGACGGACCAGTTCGCGCCGGGTGTAGCGGCCCGGGGTGGTCTCGGCCAGCAGGTGGACGGCGTCGAGCACGGTCAGCAGGGCGCGGGCGGCGGCCGGTCGCAGGTCGGCGAGCGCGGCGGCGGTGCCGGTGTCGATCTCCGCGCCGGGGTGCAGCCCGAGCAGGGTGAACAGGCGGGCGGCGGCGGGCGGCAGGGTCCGGTAGGTGCGGTCCAGGGCGGCGCCGACGCCGATCGGGCCGCGCGCGGCGCCGAGCCCGGCCAGGGCGGCGAGGCCGGTCTGCTCGTCGGCGAGTTCGGCGGTGAGGTCGCCCGGGGACCAGTCCGGTCGGGCGGCCAGCCGGGCGGAGGCCAGGCGCAGGGCGAGCGGCAGCCGGTCGCACCGCTCGGCGAGGTCGGCCAGCTCGGCGGCCGTCTCCGGGTCGTCGGCCGGGCGGTCCGGGCCGAGCCCGCGGGCGAGCAGGTCCCGGGCGTCCTCGGCCTCCAGCGGGCCGAGCGGGAGCACCAGGGCGTCCTCGTGGAGCAGCAGTTCGCGCAGCCGGTCGCGGCTGGTGACGACGGTGACCGGGCCCAGCGCGGTGCTGGTCGCCGCGGGCCGGTCGGGCAGCAGCGGGGCGAGCTGCCGGTACGAGGCGGCGTCGTCCAGCAGGATCAGGATCCGGCGGTCGGCGAGGAGCCCGCGGTAACGGGCCGCACGCTCCTCCAGCCCGGCGGGGACGGCCTCCGGCGCGACACCGAGGTCGGCGAGGAAGCCGGCCAGGACGTCGTCGGGCCGGCGCGGGCCGTCCGGGGCGGAGCCCCGCAGGTCGGCGTGCAGGACGCCCTCGGGGAAGCGCTGCGCCGCCCAGTACCGGACCAGGCCGGTCTTGCCCACCCCGGCCGGTCCGGTGACCAGGATCGGCCGGGCGGTCCGGGCGGAGACGGCCAACGCCTCGTGCAGCCGGGCGAGTTCGGCGGCACGGCCGACGAAGCGGCGGTCCGGCGGAGTGTGCCGCGCCAACTGCTCGCCCGCCTGCCGCAGTTCCGGCCCCGGCGGGCCGGAGAGCCGGGCCACCGCCTGCTCGAACCGCTCCCGCGCCTCCAGCCCGCGCCCGGCCTGCTCCAGGCACTCGACCAGCCGGGCGGCCAGCGGCTGCCGGCTCGGGTGCGCGTCCACCGCCTCGGTGAGCTCGGCCACCAGCTCGCCGCCACGACCGGCCAGCACCAGTCCCTGCGCCAGCCGGTCCAGGGCGCGCAGCCGCAGGTCGGTCAGGTACGGGAGAGTGCGCTCGCGCAGCAGGGCGGACCCACAGTCGGCGAGCGCCGGGCCGCGCCACAGGTCGAGGGCCGCGCGCAGCAGCGGAACGGCCGGGTCGTCCGTCCCCGGCCGGGCCGTCGCGTCGGGCACCATCAGCCCCGCCCGGCCGCAGAGCGTCTTGAAGCGCACCAGGTCCACCCGGTCCGCGTCGCCCTCCAGGACGTACCCGCCGCCCCGGGTGCCCAGCACCAGCCGGGGATCGTCCAACTGCTGCCGCAGGGCCGCGACATGGCCCTGCAGCGCTGCCCGCGCGGTCGGCGGCGCGGCGCCGTCCCAGACCAGCTCGATCAGCTCCTCGGCGCCCACCGGCTGGTTCAGCCGTGCCGCCAAGGCCCCCAGCAGCGCGCGCCGTTTGGGCGCCGAGGGCGTGGCCACCGTGCCGTCCTCCCGCCGGACCGCCATCGGCCCGAGCAGCTCGATGTCCATGCTCCCCTTCCCTCCCGTCGTGGGACGGTACGCCGAACCGGACCGGGCCGGTTCACTTCGCGGGCTCGCCCTCCGTGCGGCCCGGGCCCTCCGCCGGCTCGGACCAGACCGGCGGCGTCCTGAAGTCCGGTCCCTCCACGACCAGCACGTCGAACGGCGCGTAGCCGTTCCGCGAGCCCCGGACGGTGAAGCCGGCCGCCGTCAGGATCGCGATCACCGCGGCGGACATCGCCCGGTGGACCTCACCGCCCAGGACGACGGCCGGGGTCGGCTCCCCGTACTGCCGCAGGTCCGCCATCGCCCTGCTCCGCAGCCGGGGGCTCGTGTGCCAGCTCACCAGCACCTCCGGCTCCTCCCCGAAGTGCTGGCTCCAGCTGCTGACCCGCACCGCCGCACCGACGGCCAGCTCGTCGGCCAGGCCCGGGGCCACCACCGGCAGTCCGGCGGCGGCGAGTTCGTCGCGGACCCGCTGGGCCAGCCGCTCGAACCGGGCGTTCACATGTCTCCCGAGAGTCTCGTCCATGCCCGCACGCTACCGGCCCGCCGCACCCCTCCCGCACCCCCCTCCCGCACCATCCGGTCGAACCGCGCCCGCGGTCCGACCCGTGACCGGTCCCCTCCGGGCCTTCGGAGGTGCCGTGTCCGGCGGGCGGGTGAGCAATCCGGTTCGGGAGGGCAACCATCTGGCGCCCACAGATGCTCTCTACCACTGGCGGCTCCGTCGGCCGCGAGCGTTCGAGTGCGGACCGGACACCTGTGCGCACTGCACTGCTCCACCCCGACGGCCGCCGTCAGGTCCCGGTGTGCGGTGAGGTGGGGGTACGGGTGCGGATCAGGCTGCTCGGGCCGGTGGAGCTGGAGGTCGCGGCGGGTGGCCTCGCCACGCTGGCGGGCTCCCAGCGGCGGGCTGTCCTGGCGTTGCCGGCGCTGCGGCTGGGCCAGGTCGTCACCATGGACCGGTTCTGCGAGCTGCTGTGGGGGGAGCGGCCCCCGGCCAGCGCCCGGGCGGCGGTGCAGGGGCACGTCGCGGCGCTGCGCAAGGTGCTCGCCGACACCCCGTTCGAGCTGCACACCCGGGCCGGCGGCTACCTGCTGAGCGGCCCGGCCGAGGAGGTGGACGCGCTGCGGTTCACGGCGCTCGCCGAGCGGGCGGGCGAGCGCGCCGACGGCGGTGACGACGACGAGGCGATCGCCCTGCTGGAGGAGGCGCTGCGGCTGTGGCGCGGCGATGCCCTGGCCGACCTGCCGGACACCCCGTTGCGCGCCGCCACCGTGGAGCACCTGAAGCAGTCCTCCACCGCCGCGCTGCTCCGCTGGGCCGGGCTGCGGCTGCGCCGGGGCACCGGCGCGGCGGCGGTGGCGGTGCTGGAGCAGAGCGTCCGGCGGGACGGGCTGCGCGAGGAGCTGGTGGCGCTGCTGATGCGCTGCCTGCACCAGGCCGGACGGCCCGCGGACGCGCTGGACGCCTACCACCGGGCGCGGCTGCGGCTGGACCGTGAGCTGGGCATCCGCCCCGGCCCGGCACTGCGGGCCGCCTTCTCCGAGGTGCTGGCGGACGACCGCCCGGAGGCACCCACCGCCGTCCGCACCACCGCGGTTCACCCGGCCGCCCGGCCACCCCGTCAGCCCCCTCTTCAACTCCCCCGCCAACGCGTGGAATTGATCGGCCGCACCGCAGAGACCCAGTGGCTGGACCGCGCCTGCGCCCCCGACCGGGCCACCGACGGGCCCGCCCTGGTGGTCGGGCCGGCCGGGATCGGCAAGAGCGCCCTGGTCATCGCCTGGGCCCACCGGGCCGCAGACCGCTTCCCGGACGGCCGGCTGTACGCGGACCTGCGCGGCCTCGACCCGGCCGGTCCCGCCGAGCCCGGGGCCGTCCTCGGCCGCTTCCTGCGCGCCCTGGGCGTCCCGGACGACGCCGTCCCCGCCGACCCGGCCGACCGCGCCGCGCTCTACCGGGAGCACACCAAGGGCCGCCGCCTGCTGGTGGTCCTGGACGACGCCGCCGACGCCGACCAGCTCACCGGCCTGCTGCCGGAGGGGCCGGGCAGCGCCGCCGTGATCACCGCGCGCGGCTCCCTGGAGAAGCTGGTCGCCACCGAGGACGCGGCCCTGCTGCGGCTGACCGCGCTGCCCGAGGACGACGCCCTGGACCTGCTGGAGCACCTGCTGACACCCGAACGCCTGCGCGCCGAGC
The DNA here is from genome assembly GCF_042734825.1 of Kitasatospora sp. NPDC059648. Lineage (NCBI taxonomy): Bacteria > Bacillati > Actinomycetota > Actinomycetes > Kitasatosporales > Streptomycetaceae > Kitasatospora > Kitasatospora sp. NPDC059648. The sequence continues at coordinate 16,358 of NZ_JBHWDU010000067.1, forward strand.
CGCGGGGGGGCGCCGAACTCGTCCGCCTCTGCGAACAGTCGCCGCTCGCCCTGCGGATCGCCGCCGCCCGGCTGACCGCCCACCCGAGCTGGACGGTCGCCGAACTGGCCGCCGAACTCGCCGACGAACGGACCAGGCTGGCCGCCCTGGAGCTGGACGCGCACACCGGACTGCGGCAGCAGCTGCGCCTGACCCTGCGCCAACTCCCGGCAGCGGCCGCGGAACTCCTCACCCTGCTCGCCCTCCACCCCGGCCGCGAGGTGGACGGCCACGCCGCCGCCGCGCTGCTCGGCACCGACGCCGCGACCGCCCACCGGACGCTCGGCGAGCTGGCCTCCCACCACCTGCTCACCGGCGCCGCCCCCGGCCGCTACCACCGGTCCGACCTGGTCCGGCTGTTCAGCGTCGACCTGCTCGCCGAGCAGCCCGCACCGTCCGGACAGCGGCGGGAGCACGCCCTCCTCCGTCTGCTGGACCACTACCTGGCCGCCCTCCAGCGCTGCGGCAGCTACCTCGACCCGGGCCAGGAGGACCCGGGCCAGGAGGACCCGGGCCAGGAGGACCCGGGCCAGGAGGACCCGGGCCAGGAGGAGCCCGGCGTGCCCGCCCGGCCGCCGCAGCACCTGCCGCCCGTCGTGGACATCCGCACCGCGCTGGACTGGTTCGGTGCCGAGGAGCCCGCCATCCGGTCGCTGATCGACGGAGCCGCCGTCAGCCACCCCGACCGGGCCTGGCGCCTCGCCCTGACCGCCGGCTCGCTCTACTACGGCGCCAGCCGCTTCACCGACTGGCTGGCCCGCGCAGACGTCGGCCTGGCGGCCGCCGAGCGCTGCGCCGACCCGGTCGGGGAGGCCTTCTTGCACAACTGCCGGGCGCAGGCGCTGGTCGCCCTGGAGCGCCGTCACGAGTCGGCCGAGGCGGCACGAAAGGGGGTGGCCGCCGCCGAGACCGCCGAGGGGCCCGCCGCCGACTCTGCGCGGGTACGGTCCCTGGCCACGCTGGGCCTGGTCACCGCGATGCTCGGGAACCCCGCCGAGGCGCGGCGGCTGGCGGCCGAGGCCGCCGCGCTGGCCGTGGAGTCCGGCAACCGCAAGCGGCTGGTCGACGCCCTGGTGCACCAGGGCTGGGTGGACCTGGCGACCGGCGATCCGACGGGCGCGCAGCGCCGCTCCCGGGAGGCCCGGGAACTGCTGCCGCCGCGTCCGGTCACCCAGGTGCACCTGTGGTCGCTGCTGACCGAGGCCCAGGCGCTGCCGCCGACCGTCCGGGAGGAGGCGGCGGACCTCGCCTGGCACCGGCTGCTCGCCGCCTGCGAGGAGGCGGGGCTGCTCTACCTGCACGCCGTCACCGAGCAGTCGTACGCGGCCCACCTGGTGGCCCGGGGCCGTGCGCCGCAGGTGCGGGCACGGCTCGCCTCGGCGCTGGAGCGCTTCCGCCGGCACGACCGGCTGGCGGGCTACCGCAGCGGGTTCACCGCGGGCCTGGAGGCCTCGCTCAGCCTGCGCACCCCGTGAGACGGCACCCCGGCCGCGCTCAACCGGTGACCGGGGCGTACCCGTGCTCCGCCGCCAGGACCGGCCGCAGGGCCCGTACCGCGTAGAAGTTCCGGGACTTGACCGTCCCCGGCGGCACCCCCAGGCGGGCCGAGGCCTCCACCACGGAGCGGTCCCTCAGGTGCAGTTCGACCAGTACCTCGCGGTGGTGCTTCTGCACCCGTCGCAGCGCCAGCGCGATGTCCCGGGCGACCACCACCTGCTCGTACGGGTCGTCGGCGAGCGGGCGGTCCTCGACCGGCTCGCCGATCGCCTCCTTGGCGCGGGCGGCGGCCATCCGGTAGTGGTCGATGGCTATCCGCCTGGCGACGGTGAACAGCCAGGGGCGGGCCCGCTCGGGGCCGGCGGCCAAGGCCTCCGGGTGCTGCCAGGCGCGCAGCAGGGTCTCCTGCAGGATGTCCTCGGCCTTGCCGCGGTCACCGCCGGTGGTGCGCATCAGGGCGCGCAGCAGGTAGCCGCCGTGCAGCCGGTGGATCTCGGCCAGGGTGTCGGGGTCGAGGGTCGGCCGGGCTGGGGCCGGCTCGGGGGCCGCCGCGGTGGCGGCCGGGGGAGCCGCGGGCGGCTGGGCGACGGGTGCGGGACGGGCGACGGACGGCTTCGACACGCGCTACCTCTCAGGTCGGGCAAGGGCACATGGCAGGGCTTCCGCCGTACATCCCCCGTGGCGGTCGGAAGCAGCCTGCCCGGCGCCGCCAAGGACCTGCCAACGATCCGCCAACGCCCCCGCCCGCGGGCATCGGGGCCCCGCCGGGGGCCACCGGTCAGCCCCCGCCGGCCTCCCGGGCCAGCTCCCGGACCAGCTCCTCGATGCCGTCCTCGCCTCGGTGCTCGACCAGCACCGCGACCCACCCCGCGAGCCGCTCCCGCTCGGCCACCGTCCACCCCGGCGCGGAGGGGTGGACGTCCACCACCAGATCCCTCGCCACGGCCAGCAGCCCCGGCGTCGGCTCCGGCCGCCGCTGCCGGTCCGGCAGCGCACCCAGCGCCAGCCGCCGGGCGACGGCCGTCACCTCGGCCGCCGTGCCCGCCGGCACCGCCAGTGCGGGCGGGCACCGCGGCCCCGGCGCCTCCGGTGCGCCCATCCGCACCAGGGCCGCGATGTACGCACGCACCTCCGGGCCGTCCGCATCCATCCCGTTCCTCCCCCGTCCCGTTCCGTCCCGCTCAACGTGGCTCCCGTCGAGCGGGGTTCAGCCGCAGCCCAGGGGCCGTCACCCGTCGGTACGGGTACGGCGGCCCGCGCACGGGCGCGGCCCCCGGTCTTGGTAGCAATGTTGGCTCTGCGCGGCCGGGTCCGCCCCGTCACTCGCGTCGGCGCTGCTGAGTGGCACACGAACCAGGCCTGGACCAGGCTGAGGCGGAAGTCCGGTCTCCAGAGGGGTGCGGTGTCGATGTTCGATACGAGCTTTGCGTTCCCGCGTTCCCTGCTGAACCCGGTGGGGGGCGCCCGCGGGCGGGTCGCCGTCGTCGGCGCGGGAGTCGCCGGCCTGGTCTGCGCGTACGAGCTGGAACGGCGCGGCTTCGACGTCGTGGTCTACGAGCGCTCCAACCGCCCTGGCGGACGGGTGCGGACCCACCGCTTCTGGGACGGCACCCACATCGACCTCGGCGCCATGCGCATCCCCGGCAACCACCACTGCGTGCTGCACTACGTCTCCCGGTTCCGCCTGGAGACCCGCCCCTTCGTCAACGCCAACCCGCGCGCCTACTACCACCTGCGCGGCCGGCGGGTGCGGGTCCGGGACGTCGCCGCCCTCTACCCCGCCTACACGCTGCGCCCGGACGAACGGCAGGCCCCGGCACCGGTGCTGGACCGCCTGCTCGGCCCGGTGTGGCGCTCGCTCACCGCCGAGCAGCAGGAGCACACGCTGGCCGGCCGCTGGGACGACCCGGCGCTGGAACGGGCGGCCTCGGTGTCCCTGTGGCAGTTCGTCCACGAGCACCTGTCGCAGGACGCCTGGGACCTCATCGGCCACGCCAGCGGGCTCGCCCACTACGAGCAGTCCTCCCTGCTGGAGGTCCTGGTCGACTACTTCGGCCTGTTCCACGAAGGGCAGGTCGAGCTGGTCAACGGGCTGGAGGCGCTGATCCACGCCTTCGTCCGGGCCCTTCGGCCCGACACGCTCCGGCTGTCCAGCCGGATCGACGAACTGGCGCTCACCACGGACGGCGTCCGGATCCACGGCAAGCGGCTCGGCGCCCCGCTGGAGGACCGCGCCGACTACGTGGTGTGCTGCGTCCCGGCTCCCGCGCTCGACCAGATCGCCGTCAGCCCGGGCCTGCCCCACTCCCAGCGGCACGCCGTGCGCGGCATCAGCTACGCCAGCAGCAGCAAGACCGTCCTCCACCTCACCCGCCGCCGCTGGGAGCTGGAGGACGGCATCCACGGCGGCGGGAGCTTCACCGACCTGCCCATCCAGCAGTGCTGGTACCCGTCGGACAACGCGATGCCGGTCACGGACGGCGTCAACGGCAGCGCCGACCACCGCTGGGCCGCCCGCGACCCGCTGCGCTCGGCCGAGCCGACCGCCCTGCTCGGCGCCTACCAGTGGGGCGCGAACGCCCGGCGCTTCGCCGCGCTGCCTCCGGCGGACCGCGACGCCCTGGTCCTGGACTGCCTGGAACGGCTCCACCCCGGCATCTCCGACGACGTGGACGACATCCTGCACTGCGACTGGGACGTGCAGACCGGCATGGGCGGCGGCGCCTTCGCGCACCTGACGCCCGGCGAGCACACCCGGTACCTGGCGGTGCTCGGCTCGCCGCACCCCGCCGAGGACCCGCGGATCTTCTTCGCCGGCGAGCACCTGTCCGGCGCCCACGCCTGGTGCCAGGGCGCAGCCCGGTCCGCCCTCGACGCGGTGGGCGCCGTGCTCGACCGGGCCGGCCACCTCCGGATCGCCACCCAGGTGGGCACCGCGTGACCGACGAGGAGCTGGCCCGGGACGACCTGCGCGCCCCGTTCCGACCCTCCCGCAGCGAGCGGGTCGGCATCGAGGTCGAGTGCGGCCTGCTCGACCCCGCCACCGGGCTGGCCGCCCGCTACTCCGGGGACCGCGGCGTGCTGGCCGTGCTGGAAGCGGTGCTGGCCCGCTGGGGCGGCGAGCGCCAGGAGGACGCCGGACGGCTGACCGGCGTCCTGCGCCCGGACGGCAGCCAGATCACCCTGGAGCACGGCGGCCAGCTCGAATACTCCTCGGTGCCCGCCCCAAGCGTGGCCGAGGCGGTGCACGACGTGCGCACCGCCCTGGAGCAACTCGCCGACCTGGTGGGCCGGTTCGGCCTGGCCCTGGTGCCCGGCGGCAACGTCCCGTTCGACCGGCTGGCCGACGTGCAGTGGGTGCCGATGACCAGGGGCGCCATCATGCGGGACTACTTCGCCCGGCTGGGCCCGGCGGGCGACCGGGCGCGGTACATCATGGCGCTGTCGCTCTCCACCCAGGTCACGCTGGACTACCTGTCGCCGGGGGACTTCACCGAGAAGCTGCGCACCCAGCTGGCCGCCGCGCCGGTGGTCGCCGCCCTTCTGGTCAACTCCCCCATTCAGGAGGGGCGTTCAAAGGGCCTGCTGTCCCACCGCAGCTGGGCCTGGTTAGGGATGGACCCCCGACGGACCGGGGTGCTCCCGCCCGCCCTGCTCCCGGACGTCGACGTGGACGACGTGATCGACTGGGCCCTCGGCATCCCCCTGATCCACTACCGCACCCCGGACGGCCGCTACCACCCGGCACCCGACCGCCCCTTCGCCGAGCTCCTCCGGCACGGCTACGACGACGGGTCGCGCCCCACGCCCGCTCACTGGACCGCCCACCTCAACCAGCTCTGGACCCACACCCGGGTCCGCAACACCCTGGAACTGCGGGGCTCGGACGGTCCGCCGTACCGGTTCATCGCCGCCGTCCCCGCCCTGTGGACCGGCCTCACCTACCACCCCGGATCCCGCGCAGCCGCCTGGAAGCTGCTCGGTCACCACACCGTGGCGCAGCACCGCGCCGCACTCGCCGAACTGCCCGTCCGCGGCCTCGACACCCGGCTGGGCGGCGATCCCGTCCGCCCGCTGGCCGCCGAACTGCTCCGCCTCGCCCGGGCCGGCCTGGACGCGCGCGTGGCAGCGGGCCTCGAACCGCCCCACGTCCCCGGCTACCTGGACCCGCTGGACGAGATCGTCGCCACCGGCCGTACCTTCGCCGAGCAGTGCCTCCGGCGCTGGCACGGCGAGTTCCGCCGCGACCCGGCCCGCTACGTCGCCGCCCACCGGGTCTGAACCCGCGGGGCCCGGGGCCCGGGGTCCGCCAGCCGTCAGGAGCCTGTCAGCAGCGCGTCAGCAGCCCGTCGATCCGGCACCGGGCGCGGGCGGGGCGGTGCAGGCTGGGGAACGCACCTGCAGGCCCGCAGGTCCTTCCGGAGGTGAGCCGCATGTCCGTCGTCACCGCGTTCCACTCCGTCGCCCCCGGCGCGCGCCGCCGGGGGCGCGGGCTGCGCGCCGGGTTCGCGCTGGTGCGGGAGCGCCTCGCCGCCAGCCCGCTGGACAGCCCGGTCCTCGGGGCGACGGGCGCACCCCGCTCGACCTCCCGCCCGGCCGGGCCCGGGTCCTTGCCCTACCGGACCCGCGACCGGTAGACACGGACCCGACACGGTGCGTGACGAAGTCGCGTCGTGAACGGACGGAGGCCCCGCCATGAGCGTGACGAGTCGGTACCGCGACGCCTGGGAGGGCTTCTGGCGCGATGCGCCCGACGCGCCGGGCGCCGTGATCTGGGACGCCGAGCCGGCCCTCACCGCGGAGCGCCACCTCACGCTCCTCGGCCCGCACCTGAGCGATCCCCGGCTGCCCTTCGTCGACCTGGGCTGCGGCAACGGCACCCAGACCCGCTTCCTCGCCCAGCGCTTCGGCCGCGTCCTCGGGGTCGACCTGTCCGAGGCCGCCGTCGGACTCGCCCGGCGTCAGGACGCCTCGCAGCGGGTCGAGTTCGGCCAGCTGGACGCCACCGATCCGACCGCCGTCCGGGCCCTGCACGAGCGCCTCGGCGACGCCAACGTGTACGTGCGCGGCCTGATCCACCAGAGCGAACCGGCCGACCGCGGCCCACTCGCCGAGGCCGTCGCCGCCCTGGTCGGGGAACGCGGCCGGGCCCTGGTCGCCGAGCCGACCGAGGCGGCGCAGGGCGTCCTCGACGAGCTCGCGCAGGGCCCGTCCGGGCCGCCCCCGAAGCTGCGCCCGGTGTTCGAGCACGGCCTCGCCCCCGCCCAGGTCCCCGACGCGGCCTTCGACGAGCTCTTCCGCTCGGCCGTTCCTCGCCTCCGGGGAGATGCCGCTGTGCCTCACCGAGTTCACCCCGGAGGGCGACCGGATCGAGCTGCCCGCCCGGTGGCTGGTGGTCGGCCCGGACCAGCGGGGACCGGGCCCGCGCTGAACCCGTTGACGTGACGGCCGCGTTGGACCAGTGTCGGGACAGTCCGCGCAGCGGTGCGCGGGTCGGAGGGAGCCGGACCATGGGCATCGCACGTCGTGACCTTCTGAGATGGGGAGCCGGAGCGGGCGGAGCGGCCGCCGTCGGGACTCTGTTCGGGCCGGCCTCCTCCGCCACCGCCCGGGCCGCGGCCTCCTCGACCACCCCGGGCGGGCTGCCGACGGACAGCTGGATGAGCCGGCTGGACGGGGCCCTGTCCCTGCTCGACCTCACCGTCCCCGGCACCCACGACTCCTGCTGCCAGAACCCCTGGTACGGCACCGAGTGGTCGCACACCCAGAACTGGGGCGTCCCGCAGCAGTTGCAGGAGGGCGTCCGCTTCCTCGACATCCGCTGCAACGGCCTGGAGGGGGCGCCCGACGAACTCGGGATCTACCACGCCGACAACTACCAGCACATCCGGCTCCAGGACGTGCTCGACCAGTGCCGCTCCTTCCTGGCCGCGCACCCGGGCGAGACCGTCCTGATGCGCCTCAGGAACGAGCGCGACGGCGGCCAGGCCCTGGGCGACACGGAGTTCCAGCGGCGGGTGGACCACTACCTGGACGACCTTGGCTACCGCGGCCTGTTCCACCTCCACGGCTGGCCGACGCTCGGCACTGCCCGCGGAAAGGTGGTCCTGCTCGCGGACTTCGCCAACCCGTGGGGTCTGATCGACTGGTCCAGCGGCCGGAACGACTGGTTCGACACCCAGGACGTCTGGCAGATCGGCGGCACCGACGCACTGGGCCAGAAGGGCCGGTACATCACCGAGCAGTTCGACAAGGCCGCCCTCAACCCGGGGTACCCGCGGATGTTCGTGAACTTCCTCAGCTACGCGGGCGGCTACTGGCCCAAGACCAGTTCGCAGACCCTGATGGACTGGAGCATCTACCCGTACCTGGTCGCCCGCACCGGGCAGCGCGCCCGGTACGGCATCGTCCCGATGGACTTCCCGGACCTCCACGTGAACGTGCTGCAGATGCTCATCGACAAGAACGTCGCCTGAGCCCGGCGGCCGGACGGCGGCGCGGCCGCCGGTCCGGCCTCAGGAAGCCGCACTCGGCGTCGGCGCCGCCGGTGCCGGGGCCTCGGTCGCCGGGACCGAGGCCGTCGGGGTCGCCGACGTCGGAGCCCCCGTCGCTGGGACCGAGGCCGTCGGGATCCCGGCCGTCGGGGTCGAGGCCTTCGGGGAGGAGGCGGCCAGGGTGGCGGCCCGGGCGGCGGGGTCGGTGACCAGCGGGATGCAGCCGTCCCCGCCCGGCTGGTGGCCGCACACCCGCAGGGTGGTGTCGGCCGGTCCGGCGTCGACCATGACCGAGTAGTTGTCGTAACCCCAGTGGATCAGGGCCGTCTCCTGCCAGCCGGTGTTGGTGGTGATGGTGACGGTGTCCCCGGGGGCGCCGTCGGTGATCCCGGCCCAGGCGGCGCGGCAGCGGGGGCTGTAGTGGAGGTACAGGACGACCTGGCCGACGTTGCCGGTCAGCAGGGTGCGGTCGTCGGCCTCGCACCCCATGAGCTGGGGGTCCTTTCCGGCGCAGCCGATGCCCTGGCAGAGCGGGGCGGGCCCGGTCGCCTCACCCGCCGTCGGGATCCCGGCCGCGGCGGCGTCGGTGTCACCGCTCAGGCCGTGCAGGTACAGGCTCGCGACCAGGACGAGCGCGACGGCCACGGCGGCGGCGAGCAGGGCCGACAGGCGGCGCCACCCGGCGGCACGGGCGAGTGCGGCGGGCAGGTCCGTCAGCCGTCCGGCCTCCGGGGCGGATCCGCCGGAGAGCTGCCGGGCCGCCGCTTCGGCCGGCCGCACGGGACCGGCGCCCGGCGCCGGAACGGACACAGCCGGTACGGGGACGGCGGGACCGGGCCCCGGCACGGTCGCGGGCGCCCCGGTCACCGATCCCTCGGGCGCGTCCCGCGCCGCCTCGGCCTGCCGCAGCAGGGAGGTCAGCAGCTCGCCGTCGCAGTCCAGGGTGGCGATCATCCCGTTCAACGCCTGAGAGGTGATCAGACGCTTGCCGTTCAGCCAGCGTTCCCAGGAGGCCTTGCTGAGGTAGGTCCGCTTCCCGAGTTCGGCGAGCGAGATCCGGTGCGCGTCCTTGACCGCGCGCAGCTCCTCGGCCAGGCGCCGGGCCGGCTCCGAAAGGTCGTCAGGGAGCGGTTTCCAGGACGGACTCATCGTGGGGGTGCACCTCTGGCGGGTCGGCGGCAGGCATGAACAGATCATTATTAGGGTGATCAGTTTAATCGCGCTCCGCCCTCGGCCCCTGCGGAATCCGTCCCCCGTCTCAACCGTCTCCACTCCGGCGTCTCAAGCCCCAGCTCAGGGGCCCTGAAACGGGGCTGCTCGTCTCAGAACATTCGGAGACGGTCGAAGATCGGCGCGCGATCGCGCAGAGTTGGCCACGCCGGGTAGCCCCGAGGTCAACACCGGTTCTGGTCCGGGTAAAGACCTCCGCGAGTCAGAGCGGACGAGGGCTCCCGGTGCACCACCGAGTACTCCGCACCACAACGGTCATCTCAGAGGAAGTTCGGGGAAATACCTCATGGGCCGCCACACGTCCGAGACCACACCACCCTCGCCCGCCGACCAGCTCGCCGGCGAGCTGCAGTCGCTGAAGTCCGGGTCGGGCCTCACCTACGCCCGGCTCAGCGAACGCACCCACTACGCGAAGTCCTCGTGGGAGCGCTGGGTCAACGGGAAGCAGTTCCCCCCGCGTGACGCGGTGCAGAGCATCGCGTCCGTCTGCGGGGGCGATGCCGAGCGCCTGCTGGAGCTCTGGCGCCTCGCGGACAGCCGCCGGATCACGTTCGCCCCGGGGGGCGCCACGGCGCCCGTCCCGACGGCCGCCGTGGCCGGCGCGGCCGACGGGAGCCCGGCCGGGGAAGCGGTCTCCGCGTGCCCGCACCGCCGGGAGGCCTCCCTGCTGCGGCGGGTGGCCCTGGTCTCCCTGGCGCTCGGGGCGGGCGGAGTGCTGGCCGCCGCCGGCCGGCGTCCGTTCCGGCGCGAGGCCTGACCGGATCGGGCACGCGAAGGGCACCTACGCAACGCGGCACCGCGCCCAGTGGGAGGGCGCGGTGCCGCGGCACGTCGGGAGGCCTTCGCCGTTACGCGACGCCGTCCTGCCACCACCAGAAGCCCGAACCGTAGTTGGAGTGCTCGATCCGGCTGTCCACGTGCTGCCAGGAGACGGTGTAGGTCTCCAGCCCGGAGAAGCCGCAGGTCTCGGCGATCCGGTAGACGGAGAGCGTCGACAGACCCGAGACGGCGATGTCGGCGGCCACCCCGTAGGTGTGCATGGAGTTCCCCGCGCCGCCCACCGAGGAGTTGTACGCGGTGCTGCGGAAACCGGAGTTGATGGTGATCGCGCGGTCGCCCGCCTTCTTCCGCAGCGCCTCCAGCTTGTACATGGTGCGCCGGACGTTCTCCTGCACCTCACCGGAGCCGACGTTGCCGCCACCGAAGCCCGAGCCGTCGTGGCTGGTGAACTCCGACCAGTTGAAGTGGGCGGTGGACCCGTCCGACTTCTCCAGCGAGTTGAGCACGCCGAAGGTCTGCGGGCCGGCCACGCCGTCCGCGCTCAGCCCGTACGCGGCCTGGAACCGGCGCACCGCGGCGGCGGTTCCGGGCCCGAAGGAGCCGTCCACGGCCACGTAGGTCTGGGAGGCGGAGTCCGCCGCCCAGCCCGCGACGCGGATCTGGAGCTCGGCCACGGCCGAACCGGAGGAGCCCTGGCTGAGAGTGCCGGACCAGCCGTACGCTGCCGCCGGGCGGGCGAACCCGATGTTGGCGGCCGCGGCGAGCCCGGCCGCTGCCACGGCGCCGGTGCCGTAGCGCAGGAGTGAGCGGCGGTCGAGGGAAGAGCTGTTCACTGCGTGCTCCTTCGAGGAGTCGGCACGGGGAGACGTCGATCAGGGACGAACGGGGTGAACAGAGCGGGGTCGGAGGGCCCGTCAGTACCAGTTGTGGGCCTGCCAGAAGTTCCAGGCCGAGCACGGGTCACCGTAGCGGCCCTTGATGTAGTCCAGGCCCCACTGGATCTGGGTGGCCGGGTTGGTCTGCCAGTCGGAACCGGCGCCGGCCATCTTGTCGCCCGGCAGCGACTGCGGGATGCCGTAGGCGCCGGAGGAGGGGTTGGTGGCGTAGACCTTCCAGCCGCTCTCGTGGAGGTAGATCTGGTCCAGGCAGCCGAACTGGCCGCTCACGCTCCAGCCGTGGCTGGGGAACTTCCACTGGGCGGTGATCTGCACGGTGCGGGCGACACCCATCGCGTTCATGGTGGCCGGGCCGGCGATGCCGTCGGCGCTCAGGTTGTGCGCGCGCTGCCAGTCGGTCACGGAGCCGGTCGTGCCGGAGCCGTAGGCGCCGTCCGCGCCCGCGCCGGCCGCGCGCTGGACCTCGGCGACCTTGTTGTGCAGGGCCAGCTCGGTGCGGGCGCCGTAGACGCCGTCCTCGTCGAGGCCGTTGTCGTGCTGGAAGCTGCGGACCGCGGCGGTGGTCTGCGGGCCGTAGTTGCCGTCGACGCCGCTGCTCGCCAGGTAGCCGATGCCCACCAGGTTGCGCTGGACCCAGGTGGTGCTGTCCAGCGCCTGGGCCTGCGCCGGCAGCAGGGCCAGCGCGACGAAGGCGAGCACGGCCACGGCCAGCCCGCGCAGTGCCGGGGTTGTCTTCACGGTCATCCCCTTCCTCAGGTGCCTGTCGGGTGATCAGGCGGTGCCGCCCACTCTCGGGGGCCGCTCGGCCGTCCCGCCACGGATCGGCGGCACCGGGGACGTCCCGGTGCACTCCTGGGACGCCGTGGGACGGCCGTGGGACGGTGTCGGGACGGGTGTTCGAGGCGCCGAACGGCACCGGCCGACACCGACGGGAACGGCCGGTGGCCGGCCCGTTCCACCACGGACGGGCCGGCCACCGGTGCGCCGGAGGGCGGTCAGGCGAGCAGCCGGCTCCAGGTGCGGGCGTCCACCACGCCGTCGGCGGGCAGCCCCGCCGAGGACTGGAAGGACGTCACCCCGGCCTGGGTGCCGGGGCCGAACGCGCCGTCCACGCTCACCTGGATGCCGTGCGCGACCAGCTGGCTCTGCACGCCCTGCACCGCGCTGCCCGAGGCGCCGCGCGCCAGCGGGGCCACGGCCTGGGACCAGGTCTGGTTGCCCGCGACGCCGTCGGCCGAGGCGTGGGTGGTGTTCTGGAAGGCCGTCACGGCGGCCTGGGTGGCGGGGCCGTACGCCCCGTCCACGGTCAGCGACTGGCCGCGCTGCACCAGCAGGTACTGCAGGGTCCTCACGTTCTCGCCCGAGGCGCCGCTGCCGAGCACCGGCCAGACCGGGCCGGTCGGGTCCCCGCCGATCCGCGCCGCGACGTCGCGGCGGATCTGCGGGATCAGCGCGTAGAGGCGGTCGCCGGGGCACTCGGTGTTGTTGAAGTCCCGGTGCCCGTAGACCTGGTAGGCGCGCAGCCCGTACTGCTGGCAGATGTAGGTGATCAGGTCGATCAGCGCCGCGTACTGCTGGCTGCGCGGGTCGACGGTGCTGTACGTGCCCTCGTTCTCGATGCCGATCGCCACCGTGTTCTGCCCGGTGCAGTGGGCGGACTCGACGTGCTGGGTGCCGCTGCGCAGGGTGGACAGGCTGCTGTGGCGGCCCTCCATGATGTACGCGCCGCGGCTGACGGTGAAGTGCTGGCCGGTGTCGATCCAGTGCTCGGAGTCCATCTGGTAGCTCTGCATCGAGCGGGCCAGCGAGAACGCGGCGGCCTGCGAGTAGTCCGTCACGTTCGGCGTCGCGGTGTGGTGCACGATCACCTTGTCCGGCGCGCCCGCCAGGAAGTTGAGCGGGCTGCTCGCGGACCGGGCGCCCCAGGCGCCGGTGTCGGCGATCACCGGTCCGGTGGCGGCCCGGGCCGCCCCGGCGGTCAGGGCGGAGCCGAGCAGTGCGCCGGTGCCGACGGCCAGGGCGCCGGCCAGGAAGGAGCGGCGGCCGGGGCCGACGGGGTGGGCGGGGTTCACGGGGTCGACGTGGTTCATGCGGGACAACCTGGTCCTTCACGGGTCAGGGGAGGCGGAAAGGCCCCTGCCCCCGGGCCTGCTGACGGCGCGGGGGCAGGGGTGCACGGGGTGCGTGCGGGAGGTGCGGACGGCGCCCGGTCAGGAGGTGGTGGGCAGGGCGGCCCCGCACCTGCCGTCCTGGCCGGTGTCCCCGTAGGCGAGCAGCATGTCCCCGGTGAGCGGGCCCACGATGCCGTCCGCGCTCTTGGTGTAGCTGATCAGCTGGTTCTGGAACCAGTGGATCGCGTTGTCCGTGTTCGGGCCCCAGTACCCGTCCTCCGTGAGGTGCGGGTACCAGCCGCCGCGGGCCTGGCTGAAGGCGTTGATGTCGTGCTGGACGCACCACACGGCGGTCCAGTTGTTGGCCTGGCCGGGGCCGACGTACCCGGCCTTGGGGTTGGCGCTGGCCGTACCGGACAGGGCGCCCAGGGCGACGGCGGCGGAGGCCGCCACCACGGCGGCGCGCTTGACCAGGGACTGAAGGGCCACGGTTCTCCTCGGATTTCGGCGGGGTCCGCGGTGCGGCGGACCGAACGGCTGCCACGCTAGGAGCGCGGCGGTCCGGTCCACCACGCTTCGCCGTCCCTCCCGCGTCCCTCCGCCGTCCCGGGACGGGCCCCGGGGCCCCGGGGCCCCTTCTCAGGCCCTCCGCACCCGGACTCCGCACTCGGTGATCGCGTGCTCCTGGGCATCCGGGAGTCCGGAGTCCGTCACCAGGTCGTGGACGTCGCCGAGCGGGCAGATGGTGGCGAAAGTGACCCGGCCGACCTTGGTCCGGTCGGCGAGCACCACGGTGTGGGCGCTGCTGCGCAGGAAGGCCCGGTCGGTCTGCGCCTCCATCTCGTCGTGAGTCGTGCAGCCCTGCTGCACGGTCAGGCCGTCCACGCCGATGAACGCCAGGTCGAGGTGGTACTGGTCGAGCATCCGTTCGGCGGCCGGGCCGACGAGTTCGTAGCTGGCCGAGCGGGCGAGCCCGCCGATCACCACCAGCCGGACCTCGGGGCGCACGATCAGCTCGGCGGCGATGTTGACCGCATTGGTGACCACGGTGACGTTCCCGCGCTCGCCCAGCACCCTGGCGAGTTCGGTGGTGGTGGTGCCGCCGGTCAGGCCCACCACGGCGCCCTCCGGCACCAGTTCCGCGGCGGCCCGGGCGATCCGGCGCTTCTCCTCCTGCTGCTGGTCGCCCCGGTGCCGCAGCGGGATCTCCAGGTTGACCGCCCCCGTCACCGCACCGCCGCGGGTGCGCTGGAGCAGCCCCTGGTCCTGCAGTTCCTGCAGGTCCCGGCGCACGGTCGCGTCCGACACGCCGAGCAGTTCGGAGAGCGTGCGCACGTCCGCGCTCCCCGCCTCGGCGATGTGCGAGACGATCCTGGCGGCGCGATCAGCTTTGAGCATGGACGGAGTGTAGTTCAGCCCGCGTCGACGGTCGGTGACCGTGCGCCTTTCCTCGACCGTTGCCCGGCCCGGCGGCCCGAGGGCCCGGAGTTCCTGCGTACGGATGCTTGAAGTCCTGGCTTCTTGAACAGATGCAAGCACGATCGTGCATCGCACTGCTCATCGCCGAAAGGGAACGAGTCGGAACGAGACGGAGGAGGCCCTGACCGTGGCCGACCGCATCCCTGTCCGGCGCCCGACCGGTGCTGCCCGCCGGCGTCGTCACGCGGGGCGGGGGGCGGCCAGCAGGTCGAGGAGGTGGGTCACTTCGCGGGTGACCGCGTCGCGGCCGGCCGCCAGGTAGGTGCGGGGGTCGACCAGGGCGGGGTCGACGGCCAGGCGGTCGCGGACCGCCGCGGTGAAGGCCTTGTTGAGGTGGGTGGCGATGTTGATCTTCGTCATGCCGTGGGCGACGGCCGCGGCCAGGGTGGGCTCCGGGACGCCGGAGGAGCCGTGCAGCACCAGCGGCACCGCCACCGCCGCTCGCAGGGCGGCGATCAGCCCGAGGTCCAGGGCAGCCGTGCGGGTCAGCATGGCGTGCGAGCTGCCGACGGCGACGGCCAGTGCGTCGACACCGGTGCGTCCGACGAACTCGGCGGCCTGCGCCGGATCCGTCCGGGCGCCGGGGGCGTGCACCCCGTCCTTGCCGCCGACCTCGCCGAGTTCGGCCTCCACCCACACGCCCGCCTCGTGGCACAGCGCGGCCACCTCCGCCGTGGCGCGCAGGTTCTCCTCGTACGGCAGCGCCGAGGCGTCGAACATCACCGAGCCGAACCCCAGCCGGAGCGCCTGCGCCACCAGCGGGCGTTCGCTCGCGTGGTCCAGGTGGACGGCCACCGGCACGGCGGCGGCCCGGGCCACGGCCAGCGTCGCGCCGCCGATCGGCGTCAGGCCGCCGTGGTAGCGGACCGCGTTCTGGCTGATCTGCAGCACCACCGGCCTCCCGGCGGCCTCGGCCCCCGCGATGACGGCCTCGGCGTGTTCCAGCTGGATGACGTTGAACGCCCCGACCCCGCGGCCGCTGCTCAGCGCGGGCGCGACGATCTCTCCGGTTCCGACGAGGGTCACGGTTCTCCTTCGGGCTGGGCCGGCCGAGGGTGGTCCGGCCGCTCGACCAGGACCAGGTCGAGCAGCCGCTGGTAGGCGTCGGCGTCGTAGTGCCCGGCCTGCGGGGCGAGCACGGTGGCGGCGGACAGCGCCACGGCCTGCCGCAGCCGCTCGGGCCAGGGCGCCGCGGCGGCCAGGCCGAGGGCGAGGGCGGCGACCGCCGAGCCGCCCGCGCCGGTCGGGTTGCCGGGCAGCGGCTCGGGCGGGCTGGCCCGCCAGGCGCCCTCGGGCGTGGCGGCGAGCAGGCCGTCCGGGCCGAACGAGGCCACGACGGCGGCGGCCCCGGCGGCGCGCAGCCGCTCGACGCCCCGGACCGGGTCCTCGGTGCCGGTGGCCGCGGCGAGTTCGGTGGCGTTGGGCTTCACCACGGCCGGGCGAGCGGGCAGCGCCGACAGCAGCGCCTGCCCCTCGGCGTCCAGCACGGCGGGCACCCCGTGGGAGCGGGCGAGGTCGATCAGCGCCCGGTAGGCGTCGGTCGGCAGACCGGGCGGCAGGCTGCCGGAGAGCACGACGGCCGAGGCGCCCCGCAGCAGCCGCTGGTAGTGCGTCAGGAAGCTCCGCCACTCCGCCGTCGTGACCTGCGGTCCGGGCTCCAGGAAGACGGTGGCGTCCTGGTCGTCCGCCACCGCGACGGTGCGGCGGGTCTCCCCCGCCACCTCCACCAGTTCGTCGCGCAGCCCGGCCGCGGCGAGGTCCGCCCGCAGGGCCTGGCCGCTCGGGCCGCCCGCCAGACCGGTGACGACCGCGGCCTCGCCGAGCGCGCCGAGCACCCGGGCGACGTTGACGCCCTTGCCGCCCGCCTGCTGCCGGACGTTCCGCACCCGGTTCCCGGCGTGCCGGCGGACGACGGCCAGCCGGTAGGTGACGTCCAGCGCGGGATTGAGCGTCACGGTGAGGATCACGAGCCGTCCCGGTCGGCGGGCCGGCGGCGGGTCACGGCTGGTCCAACACGATCGAGCGGGTGAGGTGGCGCGGGCGGTCGGGGTCGAGCCCGCGCCGGACGGCCAGGCCGACGGCGAGCCGCTGGACGCGGACCAGTTCGGCCAGCGGGTCGAGCTGGGCGGTGCTCACGGCGGCCCCGGTCGCCCGGGCCTGTTGGGGCAGCCCGGTGGGCGGGGTGTCGAGGAACCACACCAGGCTCTCCGGGCCGCTGACGCTGATCGGCCCGTGGCGGTACTCCATGGCCGGGTAGGACTCGGTCCAGGCCCCCGAGGCCTCCCGGACCTTGAGCGCGGCCTCGTTCGCCACCCCGCAGCTCCAGCCCGCCCCGAGGAAGGTGAACTGCCGTGCTTCCAGGGCTCCTCGGGGCAGCGGTGCGGCGAGCGCGGCGCGGGCCTGGGCGGGCAGGTCCGCCGGTGCGGCACCCAGGTGGGCGCGCAGCAGGGCGAGCGCGGTGGTGGCGAACCTGGTCTGGACGACGGACTTCTCGTCGGCGAACTCCAGCGCCACCAGGTGGCGCGCGGCGGCGCCGACCGGGGTGCGCGGGTCGGCGGTGACGGCCACCGTCTCGGTCGTGCCGGTCCGCGCGAGGGCTTCGAGCACCTCGGTGGTGGTGCCGGAGCGGGTGAGGGCGACCACCCGGTCGTACCGGCGGTCGGCCGGGAACTCGGAGGCCGCGAAGGCGTCGGTCTCGCCCAGTCCGAGGGATTCGCGCAGCGCCGCGTAGGCCTGGGCGATGTAGAGCGAGGTGCCGCAGCCTATGACGGCGGCCCGTTCGCCGGGTTCGGGCAGGTGCCGCGGGGTCAGTTCCAGTGCGCGTTGCCAGCAGTCGGGTTGGCTGGCGATCTCTTCGTCGACGTGGGCCATGAGGTCCTCCTGCGCGAGACTGCACGGACATGCGCGAAGCTGATCGATTTATAGTCCAATCCGTATGTATCACGCAAGTATGCGCATTCCTGATCAGCTTCGAGCAGCCATACAGCGAGGATCCGCTCAACGCCCGATCGAAGCCCGGTCAACGCCCGACCGCCACGGCCTGGCCGACGGCCTCCACCGGCGCGGCCAGCCGCACGGCACCCGCGGGTTCCGCGCCGAGAACGGCAGCTTCCGGCTCGACTGGCCCGGCGCCCACCCCGGGACCGTCTCAGGACGGCCGCGACGTGCGCCGGCCCGGCCTCCTCGGTTCGACGTAGTCGACGGTCTGCATCATCCCGAGGTCCTCGTGCTGGAGCTGGTGGCAGTGGGCGACGGTGCGGCCGGTGAAGTCCTCGTAGCGGACCAGGAAGGTGACGGTGTCGCCTGGCCTGCCGCCGGCCAGGTCCACGGTGTCCTGCCAGACCGGCGGGTCGAGCCGCTCGCCGTTGCGGTGGGTGACCAGGACGTGGTTGGTGTGCAGGTGGAAGGGGTGGCTGAAGGCCGGTTGGGTCTCGTCGGTGCGCACGGTCCACCGCTCGACGGTGTCCAGCTCCAGGGTGTGGTTGACGTAGCCGGGGTCGAACAGGCCGTACGCCTGGTCCCGGGTGAGGTCGCCGTCGGGGTCGGCCGCGGGGGTCGGGTGGCTCCCCAGGACGCGGAAGGCGTTGGGGTACGACCCGCCGAAGACTCCTCGGTCGACGTGGAAGACCACCTCGCGGTCGGCGTCCGGGTCGGCGATGTCGTCCTCGTCGAGGAAGGGCTTTCCGGCCGGCAGGGCGGTCGGCAGGTCCATCGGCGGTTCGACGGCCGGGCCGGTCACCTCGACCGTCATCAGCGGGGCGGACACCCCGTCGGCCCGCAGTTCGTAGCTGCCGGGGGCGCCGCCGCGGACCAGCACGTCGGCCCGGTTGCCCATGGCCAGGCGCAACCGGTCGGTGGCGACCGTGGCCGGGAAGGTCACGCCGTCCTGGGCGATCTGGTGGAAGGTGAGGCCCCGCTCGCCGTCGGTGAGCCGCAGCGGCAGCGCGGTGAACGCCGTCGCACAGACCAGCCGCCAGCGCTGCACCTCGCCCGGGCGCAGCGTGAGGGTGGGGTTGACCCGGCCGTTGACGGTCAGCGTCGCCGGGACGGCGGCCAGCGCGTTCCCGGAGGTGAACTCCGGGACCTTGCCGTCCTTGAGTCTGAGCTCGTTGACGCAGACGACGAGGTCGGCGGCCGCCGCGATCTCGGGCACCTCGTCGACGTCGCCCTCGACGATGAGGACCCCGGCCATCCCGCCGACGATCTGCACGGAGGTGGCCCCGTGCAGGTGCGGGTGGTACCAGTGGGTGCCGGCCGGGTGGTCGGCGGGGAGCTCGACGGTCGTGACGTACCGCGGCTCCGGGGCGCCGGCCTCGACCTCGTCGGCGGTGCGCGGCGCGAACTCGCGCTGCACGTTGTCGGCGTCCCCGGACGGGGAGACGTGCAGGCCGTGGGTGTGCAGGTTGAAGCTGTTGAGGTTGTGCGGGCGGTTGTGGCCGCCGCTGTGGGGCCCGTTCGGCGGCAGGCCGTTGACCTGGGTCAGCCGCAGGGTGTCCCCGGCGCGCACCCGCAGGGTCGGCCCGGGGATCGTCCCGTTGTAGGTGCGGGTGGTGGCCGTCCCGTAGCCGGGGACGACGGTGTCCGTGAACCGCACGTCGAGCGTCTCCTCCAGCACCGCCCCCGGCGTTCCGGGCACCGGCCGGCCGGTCCGGACGGCCGGCTGCGGGAAGGGTGCGGGCGCCGCGGCGGCGGACCCCCGGGAGAGGATCCCGTCGGACGCCGCCACGAGGACCGCGGTGGGGATCGCCTTGAGCATCGACCGACGACTGATTCCGACATTTTTGCTCATGGTCGGGCAATCTAGATCAACTCACCGCTGCCGCCCGGAAAGCACACCGCACGGCCGCCGGACATTGGGCCTTCCGCACCACTCCCGACCCCGTACCACTCCCGATACCGCACCGCTCCCGATACCGCACCGCTCCCGATACCGCACCGCCTCGCCGGGGCTCAGCCCGCCCAGAGCGTCACGGTGGCCTCCACCTGGTAGTCCGCCGGGGCGATGGAGTCGACCCTGATCAGCGCGGTACGGCCGCCCGGGCTCTTCAGGCAGACGAGCGACCCGACCTTCACGTGCACCGAGTCGCCCGCGTGGCCGGCGGCCCAGTCCGCGCAGGCGGCAGCCGAGGGCGGCGCCTGGCCCGTCCAGAGGCCGAAGGTGTCGTGGTCCATCTGGATCTCGTCCCGTAGGACGGCCTCGGTGTCGCTGAAGCCGGTCGCGTAGATGCCCTGCGGGAACCCGGGGTGGCGTCCCGGCGGGGTCAGGTCGAAGTCGATGCCGCCCTCGAACGGGATCCCGACCTGGCCGGTCCAGACCACGGCGAGCCCGGTCGGCGACGACACGGGCGGAGCGGGCGCAGCGGTGACGGCGGTTCCACCGGCTCCGGCGCCGGCCGAGGCCGTTGTCGCGGCCGTGGCCGCCCCGGGCGCCGCCGCGCCCTGCGTCGACACCGCGGAACCCGCCGCCGGGGCCGGTCCCGCGGGCGTGCCGCCGTTCGGCCGGATCGCCGCCCCCAGGATGAGCGCGAGGATCCCGACCGCGACCACCCCGACCCGGGCTCCCCCGCTCCTGGGACCGGGCAGGCTGATCCCCGCCCCGCTCGCGGCCTCCTTCGCGAAGGCCACGACGAAGCAGAGCAGTCCGAACACCCACAACGTGATGGTTCCTGCCACGGCCGCGCCCCCATGTCCCGCTTGTGCCGTCGAGATCGAACTCGCAGATGGTACCGGTTGGCTGACGTGTCGGCAGTCCGATTCACCGCCTGCACCGGCCGCGGCACACCGGGCGCGGGAGCCCCTCCGGGCCCCGCGTTGAGCGCGCGCCCGGGTGAAGCGGGGGCGCATCGGAGCGCCCGCGAGCCGGTGGGCCGCTCCCCCGAGCCGCCCGGTGGGCCGGGGCCGCGGTCAGCGGCCGGGGCGGGCTTGTCCTTCATGTCGGGGATGTCCAGCGGCAGGCTGAACTCGTACCAGGCGGCCTTCTTGTTGGCCACGTTGCGGGGGCCGGGCGTCGATCTCGGCCCAGACCGTCTTGCCGTCGACGTGCGGCAGCGCCCCCCAGCGGGTGGCGGCGTTCTGGACGATGAGGAGCCCGTGTCCGCCGGGCAGACCCGGCCGGTGGGGGCGGCGCGGCTCGGGCAGGTCGGTCGAGCGGTCGCTGACCTCGATCCGCAGGCGCGTCTCGGAGGCGTCGAGCACGAGGTCGACGGGGCCTCCTGCGTGCAGCATCGCGTTGGCGACCAGTTCGGCGACCAGCAGCACGATGTCGTCCTCCCCGCCGGAGGCGCCGGTCGGCCACGACCAGTCGGCGACCGCCTGCGCGGTGTAGGCGCGGGCGCGGGCGACGGGCTTCGGCAGCCCGGCCAGGTGCAGGCGCCGGCGCTGGCCGCCGGGCGGGAGCGTGGGGCCGGTGCCCGGCCGGTCGCCGTCGAGGGTTGCCCGGCTGGTCGTCATGTGCGGGTTCCCCTTCGGTTCCGGCGCTGTTCTCCGCCTCGTCGTTCCGCTTCGTCTGCTCGGTTTCCCGGCCACTGCCGAATCATGCGCGCCCTCGCGCGGTCGGAGCCCTCACCGGAACGCGGCGAGCGCGGCGTCCACGCTCGGGTGGAGCGAGAACACGGTGTCGGCGCGGGTCAGTTCCAGCAGTCTCCGGACGGTGGCGGAGGGCGCCGCCAGCCGGAACGCCACGTCCGCCGAGGCGGCCGACATCCTGGTCCGCAGCAGCAGGTTCAGGCCGGAGGAGTCGCAGAAGTCGACGCCCGCGAGGTCGACGACGAGCAGCGGCGGATGCTGCTCCACCAGGTCGTCGAGGGTGCTGCGGGCCGGTTCCAGGGTCTCGATGTCGAGGTCGCCGGCCAGCTCGCAGACGGCGGCCCGGGTGTCGGTGTGCCAGGTGCGCACGGCCAGGTCGGGAGCGGCCGGATCGGGCCCTGCCGGGGAGGATCCGGACGGGGCGCCCGTCCGGGAGTGGACGGAGGGTGCGGTGGTCGGCGGCGCGGTCTCGGACTCGTTCTCTGCGGGCATCGTCATCTCGGCTGGCATCGTCGTCGTGTTCCCCTCCATGGGCGCCCCACGAGCCTACGCACGCCACCCGGCGAAGGGCCAGGCCGCGCCCGGGCCGCGGGTGGCGTGCGTGACGTGGTGGCTGCTCCCGGTGACCGTGGGGCGACTCAGGTGGCGGTCAGGCCCGCCCGCAGGCTGGTCAGCGTGCGGTTGAGGAGCCGGGAGACGTGCATCTGGGACAGCCCGAGACGGGCGCCGATCTGGGACTGGGTGAGCTCCTCGCCGAAGCGCATGGACAGGATCATCCGGTCGCGTTCCGGCAGGGCGGCGACGAGCGGCTTGAGGACGATCAGGCTCTCGATCGTGTCGAACCTCGTGTCCTCCCCGCCGAGGCGCTGGGCGAGCGGGCCGAGGTCCTCCTCGCCCTCGTTCCCGGGGGCGTCCAGGGAGCCGGCGGTGTGGCCGTTGGCGGCGGCAAGGCCTTGGACCACCTCCCCCTCCGACAGGTCGAGGTGTTCGGCGAGCTCGGCCACCGTCGGCGAGCGGCCCAGCCGCTGGAACAGCACGTCGCGGGCCTTGGCCAGGGTGATGCGCAGTTCCTGCAGGCGGCGCGGCACGTGCACGGCCCAGGTGGCGTCGCGGAAGTGGCGCCGGATCTCGCCCAGGATGGTCGGCAGGGCGAAGGTGACGAACTCCGCGCCGTGATCGAGGTCGAAGCGGTCGATCGCCTTGATCAGGCCGAGCGAGCCGACCTGTAGCAGGTCCTCCTCGGGTTCCTGGCGGTTGCCGACCCGGCGGATCGCGTACCGAACCAGGGACAGGTTGAGCTCGATGAGCGTGGCCCGCACGTACGAGTACTCGGCGGTGCCCTCCTCCAGCGTCGACAGCCGGGCCAGCAGCACCCTGGTCAGCTCGCGGGCGTCGCCGGGTGCGACCTCCCTCGGATCCTCGACGTCGGCGAGCTCCGGGAACTCCGGGTGCTTTCCGGGCACGGGGAGCCCGGGGCCGGCGGCGCGGCCGGCACCGGGCGCGTCGACCGTCGTGGCCTCGTCCGGGGCCGGGGCTGTCGCGCGGTGGAGGAGTTCGTCACTGGTCGTGGCCATGTCGGTCCTTTCCCGTCGGCGTACGGTCCGTCCCCGGGTACCCGCCGAACCCGATCGCATGCCGGTTCGCACTGTGAGGATCGCGTGAACGAACGGCCGGGCCGTGGAGCGGCGGGCGCACTCCGTACGGTACCGGTCGCGGGTCGTGCATGCCCGGCGGGGATCGGGGCACCCGGCCCCGTGCAGGACCGGAGACCGAGGTGGAGAAGGAGAGAACGGGACGATGGGACGGATCGAGGAATCGGTCGAGATAGCCGCGCCGCTCGGCGAGGTCTACCGGCACTGGGTGCACTGCGAGGACTTCCCGCAGTTCATGCGCGGCGTGGTCAGCGTCGACGTGTCCGGCCGCGGCAGCAGCAGCTGGGTGATCGAAACCGCGGGCGGCCGACGGGAGTTCGAGGCCGTGACCACCGAGGTGGTGGAGGGCGAGCGGGTGGCCTGGGACGGCGGAACCGGCCCGGTGCGGCACAGCGGCGTGGTGACCTTCCACCACGTCGACGACCGTACCACCCGGGTGATGCTCCAGCTGGAGGTCGAGCCGCACGGGCTCTGGGCGCACCTCGCCGAGGCGCTCGGCTTCGTCGACCGCCGGGTCATCGACGACCTGAACGACTTCAAGCACCACGTCGAGCGGACCAGCGGACCGCCCGCGGGCTGAACCGCCGCCCACCGGTCGCGGCTCCGTGGGCATGGACCGCGGCATCGGGGGCAGCCGAGCCCGTACTCACCCGGACGAACGGAGGCAGTCATGACCGAGCGCCA
Organism: Kitasatospora sp. NPDC059648; assembly: GCF_042734825.1. Taxonomy (NCBI): domain Bacteria; kingdom Bacillati; phylum Actinomycetota; class Actinomycetes; order Kitasatosporales; family Streptomycetaceae; genus Kitasatospora; species Kitasatospora sp. NPDC059648. The sequence continues at coordinate 39,745 of NZ_JBHWDU010000067.1, forward strand.
CAACATCTGGGAGTTCCGCACGGCGGCCGGGCACACGGCCGGCACCGACCTCATCGGCTTCCACGTCGAGGCCACCGACGGCGCGATCGGCAAGGTCGACAAGCTGTCGGAGGAGGTCGGCGAGCAGTACCTGGTCGTCGACACCGGGCCGTGGATCTTCGGCCGGCGGGTCCTGCTCCCGGCCGGCACGGTGACCCGCATCGAACTCGGCGAGCGGAAGGTCTACGTCGACCGCTCCAAGGACGAGATCAAGCACAGCCCCGACCTCGACGACGCCGAGCCCGACCAGGAGAACGACACCCGCGAACGCTTCGGGCCCTACTACGACCGGTTGTACGGTGGCCGGATCCTCTGAGCGGGCAGCCGGAGGACCCGCCGGGGGAACCGGACCGCACCACAGCACCACAGCACGGCAGACCGACAGGCACCACAGACGAACGGGCGGGGACAGCCCTCGGCCGTCCCTGCCCGACGAATCCCGGGAAAAGGGGAACCCTTCCATGGAACGTCTCACCACCCGGATCACCATGCGACTCATGACCGGCGACGAACGCAGCCGGGACCTGGCCGTCGACTGGTCCTACCGGGCCACCGAACCCCACGCGGTGGAGCTGGACTTCACGTCCTACCAGGCCGAGGCGGTGTGGTCGCTCTCGCGCGAGCTGCTCCTCGCCGGCCTGCACGAGCCCTCCGGCGAGGGGGACGTCCACGTCACGCCGTACGACGACACCAGCCTGCTGATCGCGCTCGCCGGGCGGGAGGGCGTCGCCCTGCTCGCCGTCCCCGCCGGGGCGGTCGCACGGTTCCTGGCCGCCACCGTCAGGCTCGTCCCGCCCGGGCAGGAGCACACCCGGATCGACTGGGACCGGGGCCTGGAGGACCTGCTGGCCGCCTGATCCCAGCCGGCGCCGACACGCACTCCGCGGCGCGGAACGCGCTCCGCAGAACGCGGCTGCACCGCACTCCACCGCACCGAGAGGAGCCCCACCATGACGACCGCCCCCGCCCAGCCCGGCCTGCCGCCCCCCGCGCCGGAGCCCGAGGCGCCGCCGAGGCCCACGCCGTCGCCCGGCCCGCCCCTGCTGCCCGATCCCCCGCCGCCGCCCGGCTCGCCCGTCCCTCCGCCGGAGCCCCGGCCCGCGCCCGGCCCGGTCCCCGAACCGGCCACCCCGCACCCGGGCCGGCCCCACCCGGTGGAACCGCCCGACTGAGGGGCCCGGCCGACGAGTCCGGATGAACCGCCTCCCCGGCGGCCCGCGAACCCGAAAGGAGCGCAGCGCATGTGGTGGAGCCTGCTCCGCCTCGCCCTCGCCGGTCTCGCCACCGCCCTGTTCACCTACGGCCTTGACCGGGCCTTCCAGGTGCTGGCGCGGCGGCTGGCGGCCCCCTGGGGCGCGGGCGGCGTCCCGGAGGTGCTGCGCAGGTGCCGTCGCCCGGTCCTGGCGCTGACCGGATGCCTCCTGCTCTCCGCCGCTCAGCCGTGGATCGACGCCCCGCCCGAGGTCCGCGAGGGGCTGCGGCACCTGGCCGTGATCCTCGCGATCACCTCGGGCGGGTGGCTGTGCGCCCGCCTGGTCGCGGTCCTGGTGGACGGCGCCGCCCGGCTCGCCGTGTACCGCCGCGAGCCCGCCTGGGCGGGCCGCGCCCGGACCCAGGCCAGTCTGCTCGGCCGGATCTGCCAGGCGGTCGTCGCGGTCGTCACCCTGGGTGCCGTCCTGATGACCTTCCCGGCGGTGCGCGGCGTCGGCACCAGCCTGCTGGCCTCCGCCGGGCTGGCCGGCGTGGTGGCGGGGGTCGCGGCGCAGAGCACGCTCGCCAACGTGTTCGCCGGGGTGCAGATGGCCTTCGGCGACCTGGCCCGGATCGGTGACGTCGTGGTGGTGGCCGGCGAGTGGGGGACGGTCGAGGAGATCACCCTGACCGCCGTGGTGATCGAGACCTGGGACCAGCGGCGGCTGGTGATGCCGATGTCGTACTTCGTCGGCCGCCCGTTCGAGAACTGGTCCCGCCGCTCCAGCCGGATCACCGGCACCGCGCTGCTCCATCTCGACCACCACGCCCCGGTCGGGCTGCTGCGGGAGGAGTTCGACGACTACCTGGCGAAGAGCGAGCTGTGGGACGGCCAGGGCAGCGCCCTCCAGGTGGTCGACACCACCCCGACCACCATCGTGGTCCGGGTGCTGGCCACGGCCGCCAACGGCAGCGACGCCTTCGAGCTGCGCTGCCGGCTGCGCGAGCACCTGATCGGCTACCTGCGCGACGAGCACCCGTACGCCCTGCCGCGGATCCCGGTGGCGGAGGCCCCGGTGCGGCGCCCGGACTGCCCGGAGGCGCCGCGGGCCTCCCGCTCCCCGCACGGTCCCCACGACCCCCACGGCCCCCGGCCGCCGTCGCGGGGCCGCCGGGAGCAGGACACCAGGTAGAGCGGTAGAGGCAGGGCGGTAGAGGTAGGGCGCGCGGCGGGGCAGGGCGGGCGAGGTAGGCTGAGCCGATCGGATGATCTTCAGGAGAACCATGTCTGCCGCAGCCCGGCCCCGCGTCCTGCTCGTCACCGACCTGGCCTACCGGGCCCGGGGCCGCCGGTACTGCGACGAGGACATCGAGCTCTCCGCCCGGCTGCGCGAGGACTTCTACGTGGCCCTGTGCCACCCGCTGGACGCCGCCGCCCTGCTGGACTCCTTCGACGTGGTCCTCGTCCGCAACAGCGGCCCGGTGCTCAACTACCGCGCCGCGTACGAGGACTTCCGCACCCGGGCGCTGGAACGCGGCGCCCGGGTGTACACCCAGCTGACCGGGCGCGCCGACATGGCCGGCAAGCAGTACCTGCTCGACCTCACCGCCGCCGGATACCCCGTCATCCCGACCGTCGACCGGCCCGAGGACCTCTCCCGCCTGCCCGTCGTCCCCGAGTACGTCGTCAAGCCGAAGCTCGGCGCCGACTCGATCGGCCTGCGGATCGTCCCCCGCGAGCGGCTCGACACCGTGCCGTACGACGAGGACGTCCTGGTCCAGCCGCTGATCCGGTTCGCCTACGAGGTCTCGTTCTACTTCGTCGACGACGCCTTCCAGTACGCCCTGCACGCCCCCGACCCGGAGCAGCGCTGGCGCCTCGAACCCTACGAGCCCACCGCCGCCGACCTGGACTTCGCCCGGCGCTTCATCGTCTGGAACACCGTCGAGCACGGCATCCAGCGGGTGGACGCCTGCCGCACCCCCGAGGGCGAGCTGCTCCTGGTCGAGCTGGAGGACCTCAACCCCTACCTGTCCCTCGACCTGGTCGACGAGGCCACCCGGGAGCGCTTCGTCGCCGCTCTCAAGGCCTCCCTGCACACCCTCGCCACCCGGCCCTGACCTGCCGGGCCGCCTCGGTCAGCACCGCGCCCAACGGCAGGGCGACCCGGGCCTCGGCCAGCTCGTCCCCGCGGGTCGCGCCCTGGTTGACGATCACCACCGGCGTGCCCGCGCGGGCCGCGTGACGGACGAAGCGCAGCCCCGACATGACCGTGAGCGAGGAGCCGAGGACGACCAACGCCTGGGCCGCGTCCACGAGTTCGAAGCAGCGCTGGACCCTGGGCCTGGGCACGCTCTCGCCGAAGAACACCACGTCCGGCTTGAGCACTCCCCCGCACACCGCGCAGGGGGCGACCCTGAACCCGTCCACCAGCTCCTGCGGCAGCTCGGCGTCACCGTCCGGATTGACCCGCGCCCGGCCGTCCCGGAAGCCGCGGTTCAACTCCTCCAGCCGCCGGTCCAGCTCCTCGCGCGGACCGGTCCGCCGACACCCCAGGCACACCACCCGGTGCAGCCCGCCGTGCAGCTCCACCGCCCCGCGCGTCCCGGCCGCCCGGTGCAGGCCGTCCACGTTCTGGGTGATCACCGCCGACACGTGCCCGGACCGCCGCAGCTGCTCCACCGCCCGGTGCCCGGCGTTCGGCTCGGCCCCCGCGATCGTCCGCCACCCCACGTGGCTGCGCGCCCAGTACCGCCGCCGCGCCGCCTCGCTCCCGGTGAACTCCTGGTACGTCATCGGCGCACCGCGCCGCCGGCTGCCCGTCTCCCCGCGGTAGTCCGGGATCCCCGACTCCGTCGACAGCCCCGCTCCGCTGAGCACCACCACACCCCGCCCGGCCAGCAGGCGCACCAGCACCTCCAGGCCGGCCGCGTCGGCCGCCGTACCGCCGGGACCAGCCACGGACACACCCATGCCGTCCAGCCTAGAGCCGTCGCCCCGGCCGGGGCCGAGGCACGGAACTCGGCGGACGAAAGATGAACAGGCT
>NZ_JBHWDU010000068.1:0-43991 GCF_042734825.1 Kitasatospora sp. NPDC059648
CCGCGCGCGGCGCTGCCAGGGCCGCCCGCGGCACTATCCCGGGGGGGCACCGCAACCGGGGGCGCCCCGGGCCCGCGTGGGGGGGCTCGGGGGCCGCACGGCGCGGTCAGCGCTGGCCGGGGTAGCCCTGCTGGCCCGGCTGGCCCGGGTAGGGCACGTTCGGGACCTGTGGCGGGTACGGCTGGCCCTGCGGCGGCACCTGGGCGTGCGGCTGCGGCGGGTAGGGCTGGGCCGGCGGGTAGGCCTGCGGTGCCGGGTACGGCTGGCCCTGCGGGGCAGCGTGGGGCGCCGGGTACGGCTGCTGCGGCGGGTACGGCTGGCCCTGCGGCGCGCCGTAGCCCTGCTGCGGCGGGATGCCGGGCTGGCCCGGCACGGGCTGACCGGGCATCGGCTGGCCCGGCATCGGGTAGCCCTGGCCCTGCGGGGTGTCGAACGGCTGCGAGCTCGGGTCGATCGACCCGGGCGGGAAGGCGGCGCTCAGCTGGTCCATCTCGGCGCGCCAGATGCGGTGGATGTTCAGGCGCGTCGGGCTGCTGTTGCCCGGCATCTGGATGTACATCGAGCTCCAGATGCTCGCCCGCTTGACCCGGTTGACCGGGAAGGCGTGCCGGGGGAACGCCGCGACCACCTCGCCGGGGCGGTTGTTCCAGCGGTTCGCCGAGTTGATCACGACGTGACTGTTGGTGAGCGTCAGGAAGTAGTACCTGCGGGTCAGCACGATGATCAGGCCGACGAGCGGAATCTCACCGAGCGCCGCGGCGAGCCACGGGCTGGGCCCGCTCTCCGCGTGCACGCAGGCGATGAAGGTCTCGCCGGGAGGCGCCACCTGCGAGAGCTTCTCGATGACCTGGGCCTTCTGCTTGGCCCGGAGGAATGCCATGTCTTCTGTACCTCTTACCCCGTCTTGTCCGCCGACTCGGTGCGGCGGGAAATCGGCTGAGGTTAGCAGGTGGTGATGACGCTTCGAACACCCCCGTCCCCGCCGGTCCGGGCGCCCCGCCGGGCCGCGGCCCGGCGGGGCCGAGTCCGCACACGGACCGCCCGGGAACGGCTTGGGCGGCGGTCGCCGAGCGCCGCCCCCCGTCCGCGGGCCAGCGGACGGTGGTGACCGTGAAGCCCTCCGGTGCCCGCAGCCGGACGGCCCCGGTGTGGTCGGTCTCCACCTCGATCGGCAGCCCGGCCACCGTCAGCCCGTCGATCCGCAGCGACTCGTACCCGGCCGGGACCCGGTCGCGCACCCGCAGGCGGCGGTTGGGGGCGTCCGCCGCCAGCCCGAGCAGCGACTGGAGGACCAGGACGGAGGACGCGGCCGCCCAGGCCCGGGGTCGGCAGGAGGCCGGGTACGGGACGGGGCTGGCGTACCGGGCGCGCGGATGGCCGCCGAAGAGTTCGGGCAGCCGGTGGTCGAAGGCGGCGCCGCGCACCGGCCCGGCGGCCAACGGCGCGGCGGCGCCGCGCACCGGCCCGGCGGCCAACGGCGCGGCGGCGCCGTGCAGTCCGGCGCGGGCCAGGCCGTGCGCGGCGACGGCGGTGTCGTGCGGCCAGACCGAACCGGTGTGGTACCACAACGGGTTGAAGCCGGCGGTGGCGGCGTCCAGGGTGCGCAGGCCGAAGCGTATCCACCCGGTCCGGCGAGCACGACACCCTGACCACCGGCCTCGCGCACTTCGTCTCCGGCGGCCTCGGCTCGGGGACGCAGTACCCGCTCACGCTGGCGGCGGCGCTGGTGTCCACCGCGCCGGTGGCGGTGCTGTTCTTCCTGTTCCGGCGCCACTTCGTGCGGCGGGCCAACTCCGGCCCGTCCAAGGGGTGGTCCGGCGGGCCGGACGGGGGCGAAATCCGGCCAAAGGGTCATCGGCTCGGACAGATGCGTTAAAGCCGGGGTCAAAAAATCGTGTGCGCCCTTGCTGATACCGTGCTCACATGTGTATGCGCTGCGGCGCAATTCGCCGCAGGGGAGGGTCGGCCTGACGCCGTTCGTTCAGGCCCTGTCACGCAGGAGATGCACCATCAACACCGCCATCCGCAAGGCCGCGCGCGGTGCGCTGCCCGTCGCGGTCACCGCTTCCGTCCTCGCAGCCGGCCTCACCGCCTGCGGCACCGCCGAGCAGATCTCGGCCGGCCAGAAGGTGTCCAAGGCCTTCGGCAAGATCGGTGACGGCAAGTCGGCCGGCTTCACGCTCTCCGTGGACGCCACCCCCGAGCAGATCGTCGCCTTCAGCAAGGCCACCGGCGACGAGGCCGCCGACGAGAAGAGCGCGAAGGCGCTGTCCGGCCTCTCCATATCCGTGGCGGTCTCCGCCGACAAGCCGCTCAAGGACGTCGACGCGTTCAGGAACGCGGCCGCCAAGGACCAGAAGGACGTCACCCTCGACAAGTCGGTGCGGGTCTCCTACCGCATCGCCGACAAGAAGGGCACCCCGCTCCTGGAGTACCGCCAGGTCGAGGCCAAGGGGTACCTGCAGATCGACCTGAAGAGCGTCCTGAAGCTCACCGGTCAGGACGCGTCCGAGGTCGACGACCTCACCGAGGGCCTCCCGTCCGACATGGCCCCCGCCAAGAGCCTGCTGAGCGGCAACTGGACGTCCTTCGACCTCCAGGAGCTCGCCGACGCGGCCAAGAAGGCCGACGGCGCCAAGGGCGGCAAGCCGGAGGCGGTGCCCTCGGTCGACCCGCAGGCCGGCCAGGAACTCTTCAACTCGCTGAAGGACGTCTTCAACCGCACGGTCACCTTCGAGGACAAGGGCAAGAAGGACGGCACCGAGCACATCTGGATGAGCGCCCCGGCCCGCCAGGCCGTGGACGAGCTGTACAAGGCCCTCAAGCCGCTCTCCACCAGGTTCCCCCAGCAGTTCAAGAAGTTCCCGACCGAGGCCCCCACCGGCGTCCCCGACCGCCAGGTCGGCGCCGACCTCTACCTCAAGGACGGCTCGCTCTCCTCGGCCACCTTCGACCTGGCGCAGCTGGCGAAGAAGGTCGAGCCGGGCGTCGAGTTCCCGGTGAAGCTGACCTTCAACCAGGACGCGCCCAAGGTCGAGGCCCCGTCCCCCGTCCCGAACAGGATGACCGCCGAGGACCTCATGAAGACCTTCTTCATGGTGGCCGCCGGCGGCGCGGACTCCGACCTCGGCGACGGCGCCGGGCCGGGCGCCGTCCCACCGTTCAGCACCGACGCGCCCCCGCTGACCGACGCCCAGCTCAAGGAGCTGACCGCGCTCGGCGTGCCGGAGGACCAGGCCCGTGCCCTCAACAAGCTCGGCATGGGCTTCGAGGACATCAAGTCGATGGCGCAGGAGAAGTGAGCCCCTCCTGACGTCCTCGCCCACCGACCGGCCGACCGCCCCCCGCGGTCGGCCGGTCGCGTTCGAGCGGGCCGCCGCCCGAGTGCGGGTGCCCGGGCGGCTGCGTTCAGGGGCTCGGGCGTGGACGTGCCGGGGCTCAGGCGCGGGCGGCGGCGCACTCCGGGTGGCCCCAGCTGCTGCCCACCTTGGTGATCTCCTCGCCCTTGGCGTACGAGCGGCTGCACGGACAGGTACCGGGGAAGCGGGCGTTCAGGGTGCGCGAGCCGCCGCCGCGCTTGGCGGTGCCGGTGGCGGCGGAACCGGTGCTGCGCGCCTTGGGGGGCTTCGGCGCCTTCGCGGCCGCGGCCGGGTCGGGCACCGGCAGGTCGGCAGCCGTCCCCGCGGCGGCCCGCTGGGTGCGGGCGGCGTCGCTGGCGGCCTTGTCGGCGATGGCGTTCAGCGGGTCGCCGTCCACCTGGTGGGCGGGTACGTACACGAAGGTGACGTCCCGGCCCTCCAGGAGTTCGTCGATCCGCTGGATCAACTCGCGGTTGGCCACCGGCTTGCCCGCGGCGGTCTTCCAGCCGTTGCGCTTCCAGCCCTTGAGCCACTTGGTGACCGAGTCACGGGTGTAGGTGCTGTCGAGCCGCACCTCCAGCGGGACGGTCGGGTCGGTGGCGGACAGCAGCTGCTGAAGTGCCGTCAGCTCGCCGATGTTGTTGGTGCTGTGCCCGAGCGGCCCCGCCTCCCAGCGCTGGGGCACCCCGGCGCCGTCCGCCACCACGTAGGCCCAGGCCGCCGGACCCGGGTTGCCCTTGGCTGCTCCGTCACACGCTGCAATGACTCGTTCGACCATGCCCCGATCATGCCTGGTCAGGCGGTCGGTCGCCAAAGCCGTCACGGGCGCAGCAACGGGAGCAGCAGCGCGGCGGACCAGCTGACGTTGGTGGAGTGCGCAGTTCGAGGGCGACGGCGGGGCCGTCGCCGAGGGCGTAGCGCTACGGAGGTGTCCCTCGACGAGGTCGGCGCCGGGGCCGTGCCCCCACCCCGCAGGTGGCCGCCCAGCAGCCCCAGCAGGCCGGGCTGCCGCCGTTCCTCTCCATCCGTGCCCGCCCCGAGCTCACGCCTGCTCGCCGAGGAGGGCCAGTTCCTCCTCGGTGAGACGGAGGGCACCGGCGGCGATGTTCTCGGCGAGGTGGCCGGGGTCGGTGGTGCCGGGGATGGCCAGCACGTGCGGCCCGCGGTGCAGGGTCCAGGCCAGCCGTACCTGGGCGGGTGTCGCACCGTGGGCACGGGCGACCGTGTGGACCCTCGCGTCCCGCTCCCGGACGGAGGCCGCCTCGCGCCGCAGACCGGCGATGGCGAAGTACGGGACGAAGGCGATGCCCTGCTCCCGGCACAGGTCCACCAGTCCGGTCTCGTCGGCGCGGCGCCAGTCCAGGCCGTAGGAGTTCTGCACGCAGACCACGGGCGCGATCGCCTGCGCCTGCGCCACGTGCTCCGGCCTGACATTGGAGAGCCCGAGGTGCCGGATCAGGCCCGCTTCGCGCAGCTCGGCGAGGGCGCCGAAGTGCTCGGCGATCGAGGCCGTCCCGGGACCGTTGCGGCGCAGGTTCACCACGTCGAGGTGGTCCCGGCCGAGCTGTCGCAGGTTCTCCTCGACCTGGCCGCGCAGCTGGTCGGGACGGGCCGTGGTGAGCCACTCTCCGGAGGGGTCGCGCCCCGGACCGACCTTGGTCACCACGACCACGTCGCCGCTCCAGGACGCCAGGGCCCGGTTGATCAGCTCGTTCGCGGATCGCATCGGCGAGAAGTAGAACGAGGCCGTGTCGACGTGGTCGACCCCCTGCTCGAAGGCGCTGTGCAACAACCGCACCGCGGCGTCGCGGTCGATCGGCGCGCCGTCGGAGTTGCCCATCATGCCGTTGCCGGTCAGCCGCATCGCCCCGTACCCGATGCGGTTCACCTCCAGGTCCCCGAGCTTCCAGGTTCCCGCTGCCGGTGCTCCTGCCGCTGCTGCTGTGCTCATTGCGCTCCTCCGCCTCGTGGTTCGTGAGGTTCCGGAGTATGGGCCGGTCAGCGGGTCTGCGACAGGTCAACGGGCTGGGCGAAGCGTCACATTCCCAGCGGGAACGAACCGTGACCGCCCAGCCGTTGGACCTGTCGTGGATGCGCTGCCCCGCAGGCCGGAACCTACTGGTGCGCGGCGGCGTCGAAGCCCTCGGGGGCGCGGTCCAGGAAGACGGTGACGGCGCTGATCCGGCCGTCCTCGTCCAGCTGGACGATGTCCGTGCCGGTCGCGAAGGAAGTGTCCCCGGCCTCGCCGGTCAGCAACTCCCACTCGACGCGGGCGCGCTGGTGGTGCACTTCGGGGGCGCGGCGCAGCCGGAGGGTGACGGGCACCGAGGTGGGCGACGAACTGGCGGCGGAGGTCGATCAGCGCCGCCGTCCGCTGGGAGGTGCTGGCTGCCAACCGCGCGATGGGCCTGTTCCCCACGGATCTGCCGCCGCAGTCGACCCGGCCGCCCGTCAACGTGCTGCGCGCGACCCTGCACCCCGACGGCCTGGCCGCCGCCCGGCCCGGTAAAGGGGCCGCCCCCGCCGCCGCCCGGCCCCGGGTCGACCTGGCAGGATCTCCCGCCATGACGCACGACGAGACGTCCCGGCCGGGGCGGCGACGCGGCCGGGCCGGGCGAACCGGCGAGTCCGGGCCGGGCAAGAACGGGAAGACCGGGAAGAACGGCACGCCGTGGCCGCGACGTCCGCTGCTGACGGCCCTGTGGATCCCGGCCGCCGCCGTGCTGCTCCCGCTGGGCGGGGCGCTCGGGGCGTTCGGCGCGTGGTTCTTCGTCCCCGCGCTGGCCCTGGCCGTGACCGGGGTGATCGGCCTGATCTACGCCCTGATGTGCCTCTGCCAGACCAAGGCGCTGCAGACCGTGGCACTGCTCCTGGCGATCGCCCCGGTGATCGCCGTCCCGATGATGAGCATGAACACCGTCCAGGCCGCGGTGCTGTCCGTGCGCGGCACCGCCCACCCCGGGACCGTCACCGACGTCACGGTGATCCACGGCAAGGGCACCAGCTACAGCTGCGCGGTGCGCTACGACGACGCCCCGGGGCGCACCCGGTCCGTTGCCTGCGGCAGCGGTGACGCGGCGGGCGAGCGCGTCAGCGTCACCGAGGACCCGGGCGGCCTGGTGGACCCGGCGTTCACCTCGGAGGCCGAGAACCCCCGCTTCGACCTCGCGTTGGTCGGCCTCGCCGACGTCTCCCTCCTCGCCGTCACCGCCGCGACGGCCGGCCTCGGCGCCCTCCTCCAGCTGGCGCGGAGGCGCCGTTATCCCGTTGCGCCGACGGCGGGGTAGCGGACATCCTCCCTGGATGGAGCTGGCAGAGCAGGAAATCGCCCTGGGTGAGGTGACGCTGCGCCGTTTCCGCGGCGAAGCGGACTTCCCCGAGTTCTTCCGGGTCATCGAGGAGTCGCTGGAGCACCTGCGGCCCTGGATGCCGTGGGTCGCCGAGCACAGCGGGGCCAAGACCACCGCGTTCCTGGCGGAGCGGCCGGAGCTGTGGGAGAGCGGGAGGGACTTCACGTACGCGATCCTGCTGGACGGCGCGATCGTCGGCGCCTGCGGGCTGTTCCGGCGCGAGGACACCGAGGCGAACGGCCGGGAGATCGGCTACTGGCTTCATCCCGCCGCCACCGGCCGCGGCATCGCCACCCGGACGGCCCGGGCGCTGGCCGAGCAGGCCTTCCGCCTCCCCGGCGTGGACTTCGTGGAGATCGTGCACGACCCGGCCAACCTCGCCAGCGCCGCCGTCCCGGCCCGGCTCGGCTTCACCGAGTACCGGCGCCGCCCCGCCGAGGCGGTCGCTCCGGCGGAGACCGGCGAGGAGCAGATCTGGCGGCTCCGGCGCGGCTGACGAACGGTGCCCGACGGTCCGCCGCCGTGGGGGAATGCGTGCAGACCGCCGGGCGACGCCGGACGGACGGGACGATCCGGCCGGGCGCCGTGGGAAACGAACGCGGGCCGGAGACTGCCGTCCCCGCGCGGAGCGCCCCATCTCGAACCCCGCGTGCCGGCCGCGCACCCTCTGCCACGGCCTTGCGCGTTCGTTCCCATGCCCAGGAGACCGCCGGACCGGCGGGCGGATAACACTTTCTCCCCCTCGCTCCGTCCCACCGGTGATCGTCTAGTCTCGGCTGGAGCCGACGGGAACCGAGCCCCCGGCCCAGCCAGCAGCTCCGCCGAGAGGCCCCACCGTGCCGAACGCACCCGTGATCCGCAGTGACGTCCCCGGCTCCTTCCCCTGGGCCGTGTTCCACGAGCGCCACCCCGAGCTGATCCGGCGGGTCCTCGGCGCCCTGCCGTACGGCCCGGCCGAGCGGGCGGCGGTCGAGCGGCTTCTGGTGGAGAGCACCACCGGCCTGCTGGAGCCGCCGGACGACGACACCCCGGACGCCGCCCGGTGGCGGGAGTGGGGCGGGTCCGTGTGGGGCAGGCCCTGGGGCGAGGCGCCGTTCCTGTGGGCGGAGAGCTACTTCTACCGCCGGCTGCTCGACGCCACCGGGTACTTCCGACCCGGTGCCTGGCAGGGCATCGACCCGTTCGCGCCGTTCAAGAACGCCGAACTGGCCGGCCCCGCCGTGGACGAGGAGCTGGCGGCCCTCGACGGGCTCGACGCCCTGCCGAAGACCCGACGCGCGAACGCGCTGCTGTCGTCCGCGCTGTGGGGCAACCGGGCGGACCTCGGCTTCCAGCTCACCGCCGGGCCCGGCGGCCCCGCCTCCTCCGACCTGCTCGCCGACGACGGCGAGCTGCTCCGCTCCGAACTGGAGCGGACCGGCGGCGGGCTGGTCTGCCTCGTCGCGGACAACGCCGGGCGGGAGCTGCTGCCGGACCTCGTGCTGATCGACCACCTGCTGACCGACGGCCGGGCCGCCCAGGTGGCCCTGTACGTGAAGCCCCAGCCGTACTACGTGTCGGACGCGACGACGGCCGACGTCCTCGCCTCGGTCGAGCGGCTGCGCACCGCGCCGTCACCGGCGGCCGGGGCCGTCGGCGACCGGCTGTGGCAGGCGCTGAACCGCGGCACGCTCGTGATCCGCACCCATCCGTTCTTCTGCGCGCCGCTCCCGTACCACGACCTGCCCGCCGACCTCAGGGCCGAACTCGCCGGGGCGGCGCTGACGATCCTCAAGGGCGACCTCAACTACCGCCGCCTGGTCGGCGACCGGCTCTGGCTCGCGACCACCCCCTTCGCCGAGGCGGCGGGGCACTTCCCGTCGGGCGTCGCCGCCCTGCGGACGCTGAAGTCGGACGTGATCGTCGGCCTGGACGCCGCCACCGTCGCCCGGCTCGACGGCACCGGCGCGCCGTGGCGCGTCAGCGGCCGCCACGCCGTCATCCAGGTCTGCGCCCGGCCGTAGGCTCCGCCGTCGAGGGCCGCCGGCCCCCGGAGCAGCGCACCCGCACCGCCGTCGAAGGGCCCGTCCGCCCCGGCTGCGGTGTGACCACCCGTCACCCGCACCCGCAGCAGGACCAGCGCGAAGGAGCTGCCCGCCTGCCCGCTGCCTCGGGCGAGGCAGCGGGCAGGCGGACGTTCTCCAGCGGATGGGCCCTCAGCCCGCGTACACGTCCTCGACGTAGCGCCCCGCCTCAACCAGGCCCTGCAGCCACTCCTGCGCCCGCTGCTCGTCGGCCCCCGGCGTGCGCTCCCGGTAGAGCGACCGGAAGGCCTCCCGCACCCCGGGCGCCATCCGCGCGCCGTCGCCGCACACGTACACCTCGGCTCCGGCCTCCAGCAGTGCCCAGACCTCCGAGGCCTCGGCCGCGATGCGGTCCTGGACGAACCGCCGGCCGTCCTCGGGCCGCTCGCTGAAGACGGGCCGCATCGAGACCGCGCCCACCCGCTCGGCCTCCTCCAGCTCGGCCCGGTGCAGGTAGTCCGCCTCCGGGGCGTCGCAGCCGAAGTACAGCAGCGCCGGGGCGAGGTCCGCGCCCCCGGCGAGCAGCGCCCGGCGGTCGGCGACGGCGCCGCGGAAGGGCGCCAGTCCGGTCCCGGCCGCGATCATGATCACCGGGGTGCGGTGCCCGATCCGGAACGCCTCCCGGCAGGGCTGGACCCGGGCCAGCACGGTGTCGCCGACGCCCACCCGGTCGAGGTAGCCGGAGCCGGTGCCCCGGAAGGTGCCCCGGCCCGAGCGCGCCGGGGCGCTGAGTACCGAGACCATCAGGTCGACCTCCCGTACGCCGCCGGCCGCGGGCGCGGCGCCCGCGGGCGAGGAGGAGATCGAGTAGTGGCGGGGCCGGATCGGCGGCAGCAGTTCCAGCAGCACCGGCCAGCCGAGCGCCTCCCGCAGGGCCGGGAAGTCCTCGACCAGGTCGAGCAGGGTGCGCGGGTCGTCCGCGGGCAGCGCCAGCAGCGCGGCCCTCTCGGGCGGGCAGGGGTTGAGCGCGGCCAGCGCGGCGCGCTGCTCGGCGGCGGGCCGGTCCTGCAACTCGACGTGGTGGGTGAGCAGTTCCCGGACGGTCAGCGGGCGGTCGACGGCGAGCCCGGTGCGCCGGTGGGCGACGATGCTCAGCACCGTGTCGAGGTCCGCGCCGAGCAGCTTGGCCGCGCGCTCGACCAGGACCGGGTCGTTGGCCGGGAGGACGGTCAGGTGGTCGGCGGTCCGGTACTCGGCCCCGGCCGGCAGTGCGAGCCGGACGAGCCGCTTCACCCGGTGGTAGTCGGGACGGGTCAGGCAGCCGACGGCGGTGACGGTCAGCTCGCTCATGCCGTGCCGGGCGGCGAGCGCGTGCAGCGGGCCGCCGGTCAGCTCGGTGACGGTGTACGCGGCCTCCTCCCTCGGGGCCGCGGCTGCCTCGGCGTCGCCGTGGCGCGCCAGCAGGAGGTCGGCCAGCGCCTCGGTGAACTCCCTTACCGTGCCGGCCAGATCGCCGGAGGCGTCGGCCTCGGCACGGGTGAGCAGCCGGGTGCCGCCGAGGGCGGCGAGCCGGTCGTCGATCAGGGTGGGGATGCGCTGGTAGGTGGCGGCGTAGGTGCGGTCGCCGATGCCGAGCACCGCGTACCGGACCCCGTCGGCCGCGCCGTCCGGGGCCTCGGCCAGGCCGCGGACGAACTCGGCCGCGTCGTCGGTCGGTTGGCCGTTGTACGAGGCGGCGGTGATCACCACTGGACGGTCGGTGGGCAGGCCGTCGGCGTACGCGTCCAGCGGGGCGGTCTCGGTGTCGCAGCCGAGTTCGGCGGCGACGTCGGCGAGTTGGCGGCTGAAGTCGCGGCAGGCACCGTAGTTGGAGCCGTGCAGGAGCAGCAGGCCGGTGCCCTGGCGGACCCGACCGGGGCGCTCGGGGCGCTCGGCGGCGCCCGTGGCCTGCCGCGGCACGACCGGCTGGACGGACCGGGCGTGCCGGACCGGCGGCGCCGGGGTACGCGGGGCGAGGGCGAGGGTGAAGCCGTCGGGCTTGATGGTGAGCGTCTGCTTGAGGTTCAACTGGTAGTCGGCGTGGTCGATCAGCCGGTAGCGGTGGACCAGCATGCCCAGCAGCATGGTCGCCTCGTGCAGCGCGAACTGCCGCCCGATGCAGGCGCGTTCGCCGGTGCCGAAGGGCTTGAAGGCGTGCGGCGAGCGGGCCGCCTCGCGCTCGGGATCGAACCGGGAGGAGTCGAACAGCTCCGGGTTGTCGCCCCAGGCCGGGTCGCGGTGCAGCATCGTGGTCAGCACGAAGATCGGCATCCCGGGACGGACCGGGATCCGCCCGCCGAGCAGGGTCTCCGCCCGCGCCTCCCGGCTGAACTGGGGCGCCGTCGGCCACAGCCGCAGCGCCTCGTTGAGCACCTGGCGGGTGTGGCGCAGCCGGCCGACGTCCTCGTACGAGGGCTCCGGGTCGGCCTGGTCGCCCCAGAGCGCGTCCACCTCCTCCTGGACCCGCCGGAGTTCGGACGGGTGCTTGGCGAGGTAGTGCAGCGCGAAGGAGAGCGCGCCCGAGGTGGTCTCGTGGCCGGCGATCAGGAAGGTGATCACCTGGTTGCGGATGTTCTCGATGTCCAGCCGGGTGCCGTCGGCGGGGTGGACCGCGCCGAGCATCAGGCCGAGCAGGTCCTCGGCCGGGCCGTCCCCGGCGCCGCTCTCCACCCGGGCGGCGATCACCTCGTCCACCACGCCGGCCAGGTAGTCGGCGTCCCGGCGGAAGGCGGCGTCGCGCTCGGCGTGGTCGAGCGCCGGGTCGCGGGTCAGCCTGGTCATCGCCCAGTCCAGGCAGCGCACCATCGCCTCGACGAAGGGGTGCGGCTCGTCCCGCTCGAAGGAACCGAAGTCGAAGCCGAACCCGGCCAGGCCGATGGTGTCCAGGGTCATCCGGGTCATGTCGCCGGGCACGTCCACCGTCAGGCCGGCGGCCGAGCGGCGGTCCCAGGACTCGATCACCCTGCGGGCCACCTTCAGCATCACCGGGTGGTAGGTGCGCATCGAGCCGAGCGCGAAGGCGGGCATCAGGATGTCGTGCGCCCTGGCCCAGTTCGGCTCGTCGTTGTAGGCGGTGAACAGGCCGTCCCCGGTGAACTCGCGGACGTTCTCCAGCGCCGGGCCGATCGCCTTGGTGAAGCGTTCCTCGTCGGCCAGTTCCTCGACCAGTTCCAGGCTGCTCACCACCAGCACCTCCCGGCCGTGCAGGCGCTGGACGAAGGCCGGCCCGTGCGCTCTGGCCAGCTCCATGCTCCGCAGCACGGGGACGCTGACCGGCGGCAGCGCGGAGATGTCCACCAGGGGGACGGCCGGGCCCTCGGTGGCGGCCCCGTCAGTGGTCCCGGTGCCGGTCCCGGTCCTGGTACCGGCCTCGGTCGTGGTGTCGGTCATCGGTGGGTCCCTCCCACGGCGGAAAACTTCTCGGTTCCTCCACTCTGAGCCCCCGCGGCCGCCGCCCAACAGTGATCACTACATGATTGTGTAGTACTCGCACCGTCCGGAGACTTGCCTACGCCCCATCAGTTGCGGCCCGGTACGACAGGAGGAGACCACGCATGCGACCGATCGAGGGCCGCCGCCCCGCGCCGGTGACCAGGCAGGACCCGGCGGTGATCTGGCGCAACCGCGCCCTGCGGCTCATGGACCACGTGCCACTGCCCATCGCGGTGTGCGAGTACGGCGGCCGGATCCTGATCGTCAACCGCGCGATGGCCGCCGAGTTCGGCCTGTTGCCCGGCCAGTTGCGCCACCAGCGGATCCTGGAGTTCTTCACCCTCCGGGACCGCGCCACCCTCCAGGCGCTCACCGAGGCCGTCCGCCTCCACCGCCGCTCGCAGTACCCGGCCAGGGTCTCCTGGACGTCCGCCGACGGCCGGGAACGGCAGGGCGAGATGACGGTCGAGCTGATCAGCGACTCCCCGGAGGAGACCCCGAACCTGCTGATCTCGCTGCGCACCCTCGCCGAGCCCGCCGCCCCGCCCGTCCCCCGGCAGCCCGGCCCGGGCGCCGAGGTCAGTCCGATCGAGGCGCGCATCCTCGCCGCGGCCGCCCGGGGCAACACAACCGCCCGGATCGCCAAGGAGGTCGGTCTCAGTACGGACGGCGTCAACTACCACCTCGCCCGGCTCTCCCGCCGCTGGCACCTCCCCAACCGAACCGCCCTGGTCGCCCGCGCCTACGCGCTCGGCGTCCTCGCCCCCGACACCTGGCCCCCGGAGGCCGCCGACCCGCGCTGACGGGGCGTGACCTGCGAACGGGCGCGTCCGGCTCGCCGCCACCGCGGGCGCGTGCTGTCGTAAGGCACATGATCACTTCATCACTGGCCCGCCTGGCCGTCCCGTTCGCCACCACCGGCGTCCTCGTCCTCGCGGGCTACGCCCCGGCCCTGGCCCTCCCCCACGACGTCACCGCCGAGCAGTGCCAGGAGAACGGCGGCACCGTCCAGGGCGGCGGGTACTGCGTGGGCGCCACGGGCGAGGACGAGTGGGGGGCCGACATCGACGGGCAGGGCATCGCCTAGCCGGGCGCGGGCAGGCGGTGCGGGCGGCCCGGTCGTCGTCACCGAGGTTTCCGACGCCGCGCGCCGGTGACACGTAGGGCATGGGCAGCTACGTGATCACCGTTCCAGGGACAGTCCGACGACCGGTGGAGGAGGCGGCACGCCGCACCCTGCTGGCCGTTGTGCACGGTGCGGACCCGGAGGAGGCCGGCGCACAGGTACCCGATCTCGACGTCCTGACCCTGGACGAGCCGGAGGGAACCTTCGTGCTGCGCCTGGAGGTGGACGCCCCCGACCGCAACGCCGCCGGTGAAGCGGCGCTGGGCCTGGCCCGGCGGGCTTTCGCCGCCGCCGGGTACGAGGAGGGGGCGGTGAGCGTCGGCACTCCGGTGGTGACCGGCATCGACGTCGGCTGATCGTCCGCGGGCCGGGCCGGTGGCCGGTGGCCGGCGAGTGCAACCCGCGCCGAGGCCACCACCACCGGCCACGCCCCGGCCTCGGCGGCCGGTCCTCGCTCCCGGCCGTCCCGCAACAGGCACGGGACGTCCCGGGGGCGGGCGGGGGCCGGGGCGGGCACGGGCCGGTCGTGCCCGCCACGTCACAGGTCCAGGTCGGGGTGGAGGCGGGCGACCGTCCACACGCGCCGACGGCGCAGGGCCAGCGAGGTGAGGGCCAGGAACAGGACCCCGACGCCCGCCAGGACGGCGATGTCCCGGGTGAGGTGGGAGGCCAGGCCACCGCTGATCGTCACGCGGAGCCCGTCGACCAGGTAGGTCATCGGCAGGAAGGGGTGGACCGCCTGGAACGGCGCCGGGGTGGTCTGCATCGGGTACAGCCCACCGGAGGCGGTGAGCTGCAGGATGAGCAGGATCAGGGACAGGACGTCGCCCACCGTGCCGAACGCCGTGCGCAGGCAGTGGTCGACGGCGACGAAGGCGGCGGCGCCGACCGCGAGGAGCAGGACGGTCTTCCAAGGGGCCGCTGCGTGCAGCCCGAGGGCGGTGCTCACGACGCCGAAGAGGATCAGGGCTCCGAGTACGCCCAGGGCCGCGGCCGGCAGCCAGCCCGCCACGGCAAGGGTCGAGGCGCGGGTGCGGGCGGCCAGCGCCCTGGTGTTGACCGGTCGCAGGAAGAGGTAGGCGAAGAGGCCGAACACCCACAGGGCGATGCCGAAGAAGAACGGGGCCAGCCCGCGGCCGTAGGCGCCGGCGGGATGAAGGTTCGACCGGTCGATGTCGACGGGTGTCCCCAACACCTGCGAGGCGTGCTCCAGTTGGTCGGCGCCCAGGACTGGGACCTGCTTCCTGCCGTCGTCGATCAGGGTCGCCAGCGTCGTGGCACCGGTGTGGGCCTGATCGGCGGCGGTCTTCAGCGCTCCGGAGCCCTGCTGGAGCGCGGACAGACCCGTGGACACCGTCGCGGTTCCGGCGGCGATGCTCTGGGCGCCGGAGTCGACCAGGGCCAGGGGTGTCTGCGCGTTCTGGGCCGACTGCTGGGCGGCTGCGGCTGCCTTCTGGAGTCCGACGGCCTGCTGGAGCGCCGTGTGGGCGTTGCCGCCGGCGGTCGCGGCGTGACCGTCGATCTGGCCGGCGGCGGTGTCGGCTGCCGCCATGTCCTGCTTCACGCGCTGGAACAAGGGGTCGTAGCCCAGTCCCGGGTGCGCCTCGGACAGGCGGTCAAGATCGGCCACCGCCTTGGCGGTCCCCTGCTTCACCGTCGACGTCGCGGTGTGGACGGCGTCCACGCCCTCGGAGACGAGGGTGGCTGCGCCGACCACGGCGTCGGTTGCCGTGCTCAGCTGCGGCGCGGCCTCGGTGAGGGCGGCGGCCGCGGCGTGCACCTGGGCCGTGGCCTGGCTGAGCTTCCGGGCGCCGTCGGCGAGCTGGGTGGAGCCGGACTGCAGCGTCGCACTCGCGCCCGCCGCCGCGGAACTCCCCTGTTGGGCGACGGTGGTGGCGTTCACGAGCCCCTGCGCTGCCTGCGCCGCCGTGTTCAGCCTTCCGCCGATGTCCGCGAGCTGCCCGTAGACGCCGCGGACGTAGGCCTGGTGTGCCGCGGAATTGACCTGTTCCTGCAGCTTCGCCTGGACGACCTCGGTCATGACGCCCGCGATGTAGTTGTTCGCGTCGTTGAGCTGGATGTGGATCCGGGCCTGTTCCGGCTGTGCGTCGGGGCCGGTGGCGAGACGGGCGCTGAAGTCGGCGGGGATCCGGATCGTGAACGAGTAACGCCCGTGCTCCAGGCCGGTGCGGGCCGTCGCGTCGTCGACGAACGCCCAGTCGAACTCCCGAGAGGCCTTGAGCTCCGTCACGACCTGGGCGCCCGCGTCCACCCGCTGCCCCTGCCGGGTCTCGGCCGGGTGGTCCTCGTTGACCACCGCCACGGGTATGTGCCCCGTCTTCCCGTAGGGATCCCAGTTCGCCCACAGGTACATGGCGCCGTACAGCAGCGGAACCAGACACAGCACGAGGGGGACGAACCGCCTCAGCGGGCCCCGGAAGCCGCACAGCTCCAGCACCGCGAGCCTGATCGCAGTCATGCGCCGCCCTCCCCCGCGTGGGACGTGCCGTCCGGCCCGTCGCCCGGGCCCCGCCGTTCGCATGCCAGCCGCGCGCGTTCCGCCGGGGCGTCCGGCTCCTCCGGGGGCCGTCCCCCGGGCAGGCTGCTCCCTCGGGGCAGGCCCACCAGCACGGGCGCCGGGTCGAGGCCGACAGCGGATGCGGGAGGGTCGACGGCACCCGCCAGGACGGTGCAGCCCACCCGGCAGGCGCGGCCCAGGAGCCGCCACACCCGCGTGCGGTCCTCCGCCGGGCACCCGCGGTCCACGTCGTCCGCGACGACCACGGCGGGACGCGTGGCCAGGGCGAGCGCGACGGCCACGCCCAACGCCTCCACCGGGGGCAGGTCGCGCACCGGCGTCCGGTGGTCCACCTCGATGCCCAGGACCGCGAACGCCTCGGCGACCTGCGCCGCGCTCAGCCGGCGGCTCAGCCAGCGGCGCTCGGCCACCAACTCCCGCACCCGCAGGTCCGGGTCCAGCCC
This sequence comes from Kitasatospora sp. NPDC059648, assembly GCF_042734825.1. Classification (NCBI taxonomy): domain Bacteria; kingdom Bacillati; phylum Actinomycetota; class Actinomycetes; order Kitasatosporales; family Streptomycetaceae; genus Kitasatospora; species Kitasatospora sp. NPDC059648. The sequence continues at coordinate 16,292 of NZ_JBHWDU010000068.1, forward strand.
GACGGCGGGCTCCGCACGAGCCACGGCCACCAGCTCTCTCACGCGACGGCCGTTCCGGGGCAGGACGGCACCGCCCACCTGAACCGCCCCGCCGTCCAGCCGCATCCGCCCCGCGAGCGCGAGCAGCACCGTCGTCCGGCCCGAGCCGCCCGGCCCGTGGACCACCAGCAGCCCGCCAGGATCCACGCGCAGGTCGAGGTTCTCGAACACCGCTCCCCTGGGCCCGCGCACACTCGCTCCGCGCGCGACCACGTCCACGCCAGCAATCTCCACCCCCAGCCGGTAACCCGTCCGGGCCGCGACATGTCTGTCAGACCGGTCACATTCCCCGGACGCGACCGCTGCGCGGACGTGAACGCCGGGCGCGCCTCCCGGACAGGGCGGCACGGCGCTCCGCCGTCATCGCCCGGGGGCAACCGGGACTCCCGCTTCCCTCCGGTGCGTCCGCCGGATGAGCACGGGTTCGAAGTGCCTGCGGTTCGAAGTACCTGCGGTTCGAAGTGCCTGCGGTTCGAAGTGCCTGCGGCAGGGCCGGCGGCACGCGACGGGCAGTGCCACCGGTCGCCGGGCGGCTCCTCCGGGGCCCGTCCGGCGTCGGCGCTGCCGGAGCGCAGGGTGAAGACCTGGTCGAGGCCGACGGCGGCGAGCACGCGCAAGGGGCGGAACGTCGCGGTCCGGTAAAAGCCCGACCCCCTGCCCCTCCCCTCGCTGACCAGCCGCTACGCTCTGGGCCGCGCCGCGCCACGGGGGCCGGCGGATCCACCACGGGGGAACCACTGTGCGTTACCTGGTCCGCGACCGCATGTTCGCCTTCCACGAGGAGGCCTGGATCGAGACCGAGCAGCGGGAGAAGCTCTACCGCGTGAACCGGAGGTTCTTCCGGTTGCGCCGCACCTTCGCCCTGGTCGACACCCGCGGCGAGCACGTCGCGAGCATCGTCCGCAAGGCCTTCACCTTCCACCACACCCTGCTGATCAAGCAGGAGGGGCAGCCCACCGCGAAGGTCAGCAAGAAGCTGTTCAAGCTCTTCGGCGACCGCTTCAAGGTCCGCCTCGGCGACGGCCGCAGGCTGAGCATCAACGGCAACCTGTGGGACCGCGAGTTCGACATACGCCACGAGGGCACCACCCTGGCGCACGTCTCCCGTCGCTGGTTCACCATCCGCGACGCCTACGCCGTGGACGTGATGAGCCAGCAGGACGCCCTGATCCTGGTCATCCTCGCGGTCTGCGTCGACCACGTGCTCCAGGACGCCGAAGGCGACCAGCTGACCAACCTCTGACGGGGAGCCACGGACGCGTTGCGGACTACGGTGCGCCCAGAATCGCCGGGTCCTCGGCGAGTTCGGCGAGCAGCGCGTCAAGCTTGGCCCGGTCGACCGAGGGCATCACGAAGACGTGCACGTAGCTGCGCCGGGTGGTCTCGTCGCCCGGGACCACCAGCACGTCCTGGGAGGACAGCGACCACTTGGCCACCAGCTCCGGGCTCGGCTTGCGGAACCGCACGGTGACGGCGCCCGGGGTGCGGGCCGGCCAGAGCTCGACGCCGAGTTCGTGCTCCATGGCGGTCAGCCGCCGCTCCAGGTAGGCGGCGAGCTCCTGGGCCTCGCGGATCCGGTGCACCTGGTCCCGGTAGGAGTACCGGGACAGGTGGTCCCAGAGGATCAGCGGGGAGAAGCCGTTGCGGGAGCCCGCGAAGGTGGTGTCCGGGGCGCCGATGTAGTCCGGCTGGGACGGCGGCGAGATCTGGTACTTCACCTTGGTCATGTAGATGCCGCACGGCCACGGCGCGCCGGCCCACTTGTGGCCGCTCATCGCGATCGAGGAGACCATGTCGACCTCGCCGTGCCCGGCGGTGGGCAGCCGCAGGCCGAAGTCGAACTCGGGCAGCTCCACCTCCGGCGTCCAGCCGTACTGCTCGGGGTCCTGGGCGGCCAGCCGCAGGAACGGCGCGTAGCCCGCGCCGAGCGCGCCGTCCACGTGGATCCAGAAGCCGCGGCGCACGTCCACCAGCGGCCGGCCGGTCTGCGGGCAGCTGCCGTAGACCACCTCGCGCTGCACCAGCCCGTGCCGCTCGAAGATCGGCAGCAGCCGCTCGCAGACCGCGCGGACGTCGTCGTGGGCGCCCTTGAAGGTGCTGCCGAGGTTGAGGTTGACGAAGACCGGGTGGCCCTTGGCGGCGAAGAACTCGACGAGTACGGCGAGGGCGTCGACGTCTATCTCACCGGGCCCGTCCCAGGACAGGCCGGACGGGCCCGGGCGGGAGGGCACCTCGGTGGGCCAGGTGTTGAGGCCGGTCACCGGGTCGACCAGCGGGCACTCGTCGGCGTACTTCTCCAGCCCGACGGCGTGGAAGGTCTCCACGCCGAGGACGGCGACGGCCTTGGCGAAGGAGTAGTGGGTGTCCTCGGAGTAGAAGGCCACCGGGTGGTGGGCGTTGGGGTTCCGCCGGTCGGGGTCGGCCTTGACGTAGCGCACCGCGTCGAAGGGGGCGGCCGGCGGCTGGATCAGCGCCTTGCCGCTCAGGTAGTCCCGGGCGTTCCAGAGGGCGTACATGTTGCCCTCGGTCGAGCCCATGGACAGCATGTAGCCCCAGTAGGACTCCGGGTCGGCCGGGTCGTGCGGGCGCTCGGCGTGCCAGAGCTTCGCGTAGTAGTCGAGCACGGCCCGCTCGACGACCTTGGTGTTGGGCTTGTAGCCGCCGCTCTGGAAGGGGTCGCCGAGGTTGTTGATGTTGTTCGGCATGAACCGGGCGAGGTCCAGCGCGGTGCCCTGCATGTCCTGGGTGGCCTGGTAGCCGACCAGGTGCTTGCGCTTGCGGGTCAGGTACTCGTCCACGGCGTCGAGCGCGCGCAGCCGCCGGTCGTCGTCCAGGCCGCCCTCGGGGAGGGTGAAGTCGCCGCCGTCCAGCTCCGGACCGGGATCGACGGCGGTCGCGGGCGCGGTCTCGGCCGAGGGGAAGGCGGTCGGGCTCATGGGGGCGCTCCGGGGTGCGGTGGGGCGACGGGCGTGCGTCTACGTCGACGACGGTCGTCGGTGAGGACCGTCGGTAAGGATGGAACTTTCGGGCGCTCCGTGGAAGACCCTCCGAAGAACATTCGGCCCAGGCCCGATCAGGTTTGCGAATCTGCGGAACGGACTGCGATCCTGGCGGGCATGCCGAACAATCCGCAGGCCCGCCGGGCGCCGCTCGACGACGTGGACCGGGCGATCGTCCGCGCCCTGGCCGACAACGCCCGCCTCCCGAACAACGCCCTCGCGGCCGCCGTCGGCATCGCCCCCTCCACCTGCCTGGCCCGCGTCCGGGCGCTCCAGGAGCGCGGCATCATCCGCGGCTTCCGGGCCGAGCTCGACCCGGCCGCGATCGGGCTGCCGCTCCAGGCGATGATCTCGGTACGGCTGCGCGCCCACACCCGCGAGCAGAACGAGAGCTTCCGCAGCACCGCCCCCGACCTGCCCGGCGTGCTGGCCGTCTTCCACATGGCCGGATCGGACGACTACCTGCTGCACGTGGGCGTCGCCGGGCCCGAGGAACTGCGCGACTTCGTCGTGGACCACCTCACCACACACCCGGCGGTGGCCCAGACCCGCACCAACCTGATCTTCGAACAGATACCGGGCCGCCGCTACCTGGGACGCTGACGGCCCGGCGTCCCGGCCGCCTTCAGGTGGCGGGCGATCAACTCGGCGAAGTGAGCGGCGGACGCATCCGGGACTCGGCGGCCAGCGCCGCGTGCTGGACGGCGGCCTCCTCGACGGCCTCCTCCCGGGTCCAGTCCGCGATCGGGCCACGGTCCGGGCGCCAGGGCGCGAGGAACGGGCCGGGGCTGTCCCGGAGGATCGCGGCGGCGAGCTCCTGGGCGATCAGCGGGGAGGCGTGCAGTCCGTCCCGGTGGGTGCCGGTGGCCACCCAGAGCCCGGGGCGGGCGGTCGGTCCGATCAGCGGGTGGCCGTCGAGGCCCACCGGGCGGTTGCCGTGGTGCAGGCGGCGCACCCTGGCCGTGCCGAGGCCGTGGTGGAGCTGCCCGACGGCGGACGGTTCGGCGCCGGGAGCGAGCGCGGGGGCGGCGAAAGCGCCGAGGTACCAGGGGCCGTCGACCTGGGGCACGGCGTGCAGGCCGCAGGCGTAGGCGCGGTTGGGGGTGCGCAGCACGGCGGGAAGCGGGCCCGGAGCGGTGACGGTGACGGCGGTTCCCTCGGCGGCCACGACCGGCAGGACGGACAGGCCGGGATCGAGGGTGTCGAGCAGCGGCGTGGTCCAGGCCCCGGCGGCCAGCACCAGGGTGGGCGCGGTCAACCAGGTTTTGCGGCCGCGCAGTTGGTAGCCCTCGCGGACGGCCCGCAGCCGGCCGGTCGGCACTCTGGTGACGTTGGGCAGTGCGGCGAGCGCCGCGTCCAGGGTGGCGAGCCAGCGGCGGGCGTCGAGGTAGGCCTCGGCGGGCAGGTGGAGGGCGCGCAGGGCGCGGTCGTTGTCCAGCGGCCGGTGGGCGGGGACGGCGGACGGATCGACCTCCTCGACCGGCAGGCCGCACCGGCGCCCGGCCTCGGCCACGGCGGCGAAGGACTGCTCGTCGATCCGGCTGGAGACGGCGTTCAGCAGCACGAACGCGAACTCCTCCAGAGCGGCGAGGGGTTCGGCGCACCGGCGTCGCCCGGGCCGGGCTGGGCCCGGCCACCGACCGGGCGGGCTTCCGTCACGCGGTCGGCGTCAGCTTCCGAGCCGGCGGCCCCACATCCACGGGCGCGTTTACGGTTTCTCCACGAATGTGCTCAGGAAGTGGAGTTGGTGCGTCCTGACCCCTTGTCAGGCGGAACGTTCCTCCCTACCTTCGTGCATCGGGATCCCGGCCCACTGCGCCGGTCGCAGGGGCCGCGATCCGCACCATCACCGGAGGCACGACAAGATCTGGAGGTTTCCCATGCCCGGAACCATGATCGAGGAGATCCGCGACGCGGGTCCGCTGCTGGTCGACGACGAGACCATCGCGTTCGAGGACGACGACCGCGCCGACCGCGAGGCCACGGCGTGTCTGGCCGACCCGTGGGTGACGGCGACCACCCGCTTCGCCTGCGACTTCAACTCCTGACGTGACCGGTTCCGCCGCCGGCCGCCACGGGTGGTCCGACGACACCTGGACGTACCTGAACGATCCCCGGATGCCGGCGGTGGAACACGGTTGGAAGCTGCACGTCTCGGCACGGCCCGGCGAGCTGGCGGCCGTGACCGGGCTCGTCCGGCCGGTGTTGCTGCGGTACGTCTGCCACGCCAAGTGGGCGAGCGGCCCCGAGGTGCTGCGGGAGCTCAACTCCGGTGCGCGCGGCGCAGGTTCGGTCGGGAAGGCGATCACGGTGTACCCGGCGCCGGGCACGGTGGTCGCGCTCGCCGAGGAGCTGGTCGCGGTGCTGCGCGGGCGTGAGGGACCGACGGTGGTGAGCGACCGGCGGGTCGATCCGGACGCACCGGTCCACTACCGCTACGGGCCCTTCACCGGCGACTACCGGACCGGCCGGAGCGGGCGGCTGGAATCCGTCATGGTCGGTCCGGACGGTCGGGTCTTCGACGGTCTGGCGGCCGGTTCCTACCGGTGCCCGCCCTGGGCCGAGGACCCCTTCGAACAGCGGGCGGCCGCGGCGGCCGGACCACAGGGCTCCCCCGGGCTCGGCGGCGGCCGCTACCGGGTGACCGCCGGCATCGCGCGCAGGCCGCAGGGCAACGTCTACCGGGCCGTCGACCTGACCACCGGGCTGCCGGTGGTGGTCAAGCAGGCACGGGCCTTCGTCGCCGAGGAGGAGTCCGGGGCGGACGCCCGGGACCGGCTGCGCAACGAGCGGGCCGTCCTCACCGCGCTCGACGGCCTCCCCGGGGTGCCCCGGGCCCTCGACTCCTTCCGGCACCGCTCGGACGAGTACCTGGTGATGAGCAGTTGCGGCGACCGGGACCTTCGGCGGGAGGTCCAGGAGCGCGGTCCGTACGACGCCGACCGTCTGGCCGAGCTGGCCGCCCGGCTGCTGCGGCTGCTGGACGGCATCCACCGGCGGGGCGTGGTGGTCCGCGATCTGAAGCCCGACAACGTGGCGCTCGACGCCGACGGCCGGTGCCGGCTGGTCGACTTCGGGATCAGCGCGCTCGGCGCCGCCGCCCCGGACGGCGCGACGCCCGGCTACAGCGAGCCGGTACGGCGCCCGGCCGGGCAGCCGGCCGAACCCGCCGACGACTACTACGCGCTGGGCGCGACCCTCGGCTTCGCCGCCACCGGCCTGGATCCGGTCATCGTCGACGGCGACCCCGCCGTCAACCGGGACCGCACCCTGGCCGGGCTGGCCCGGGCGCTGCCCGGCGACGGCCATCGCCGGTTCCGGCAGCTGGTCGCCGAGTTGACGAGCCTCGATCCGGCCGTACGGACCGCCGGCGCGAACCGGCTGCGCACCGGGAAGGCCCGGGCGGCGTCCCGGGAGCCCGAGCCGCCGCGGGTCGACGCCGACCTGCTCCGGGAGATCATCGAGCACACCACCGCGTACTGCGTCGCCGAGGCCCGGCGGATCGTTGACCCGGTGCTCTCGGCGCGCGCGGCCGTGCCGACGCCGGCCGACGTCTACGGCGGGAGCGCGGGCCTCGGCCTGGAGCTCCTCCGCCACCACCACCGGCCCGGCGTGCCGGAGGCCGTCGACGCGCTGGCGCGGTGGACGGCCGGTCGGTCCCGGAGCCTGCCGCCGGGCTTCTACTCGGGCCGCACCGGCGTCGAGCTGTTCCTCGCCGAGGCCGGGATCGGCACGGACGGGGCCCTCTCGGACAGGGCGGTCACGGACGGCACCGTCGTGAACGGCGCCGAGGACCTGCCGACCCGGGGCCCGGACGGCGGGCCGCCCGAGGCGGACCTGATCGAGGGCGTCGCCGGGATCGGCGTCGGCCACCTGCTGCTCGCCCGGTGCTCCCGGGCGGACCGGGACCGGCACCTCGCCGTCGCCGCCGAGTGCGCCCGGATGCTGGCCTCCGGCCGGGCCCGGCTCTCGCCCGCGGGCGTCGACACGGTCGGCAGCGCCGCACTGCGCGAGGGACTGGCGCACGGCACCGCGGGTGTCGCCTACTTCCTGCTGGAGTACGGGAGTTCGAGCGGCGATCCGGCCGACCTGCGCCGGGCCGAGCGGGCCTGCGCGCAGCTCGCCGCCGTCACGCCGGAGCTCCTCGCCCGCGCCACCGCCCCGGGGGCGACCCGCCGCTACGGCTCCTGGTGCCGGGGCCTGGCCGGGGTCGGTACGGTGCTCGTCCGGGCCGCCGACCGGCTGGGCGACCCCGGGTACCTCGCCCTCGCCCGGCGAACCGCCCGCACCTGCGCCGCGCTCGCGCCGCGGATGCCGCTGGTCGGCCAGTGCTGCGGGCTCGCCGGCGTCGGCGACTTCCTGGTGGACGTCGCGGCCGCCTCGGGCACCGAGGAGTCCTGGGACGCCGCCCGCACCGTCGCGGCCGTCATCCTCAGCCGCAGCGGCGGCACCCCGGCCCGCCCGGTCTTCCCGGACCCGGGCCTCGCCCGGGCGAGCGCCACCTGGGCGGGCGGCTCCGCCGGGGTGCTCGCCTTCCTGCGACGGCTGCACGACCGGGGCGGAGCGCGCCTCGGCCTCATCGGCTGACGGGCGGAGGCCGAGCCCTTCGCCCACGGCGGCGCTATGTTCGGGTCATGGGACGACCCGAAGGCGTGCTGCTCGACATCGACGGCGTGCTCACGGTGGACTGGCAGCCGCTCCCCGGAGCCGTGGCGGCGCTGCGCCACCTGCACACCGGGGGCCTGCCGTACATGCTGCTGACCAACACCACCTCCCGCACCCGGCAGTCCGTCGCCGAGGCCCTCGCCGGAGCCGGGTTCCCGGTCACCGTCGAGTCCGTGCTCACCGCGCCCGCCGCCACCGCCGCCCGGCTGGCGGGCTCCCGCTGTCTGCTGCTCAACAGCGGCGACATCCGGCCGGATCTGGGCGCCGTCGAGCTGGTCGACGACCCGGCCGAGGCCGAGGTGGTCCTGACCGGCGGCGCGGGCCCCGAGTTCGACTACCCGGCACTCGACCGCGCCTTCACCGCCCTCCAGGCCGGGGCCCGGCTGGTCGCGATGCACCGCAACGCCTACTGGCGGACCGGGGAGGGTCTTCGGCTGGACGGCGGCGCCTTCGTCGCCGCGCTGGAGTACGCGGCCGGTGTGCGGGCCGAGGTGCTCGGCAAACCGGCCGAGGCGTTCTTCACCGCCGCCCTGGACCGCCTCGGCCTCGCCGCGGACCGGGCGCTGATGGTCGGCGACGACATCGAGTCCGACGTGCTCGCCGCCCAGCGCTACGGGATCACCGGCGTCCTGGTGCGCACCGGCAAGGCGGCCCCGGGCACCCCGCGCCGCGGCGACGGGGACCCGGACCACGTCCTCGACTCGGTGGCGGACCTGCCGGAGCTGCTGTCCCGGCTCCGGCAGGAGCGCTGAAGGTGCGGCGGGCCGCCCGGTGTGCGTCCCTGGTCCTCGACGGAACGGAGAAACCGATGGGCCTGCCCCTGCTCGCCGGCCATGTCCTCGTTCGCTTCACGGACGGTCCGCCGGAGGTGGCCGAAGCGGTCCTCGACGCCCTGGAAGCCGCCTTCCCGACGCACACCGGCCGGGGCCGTACCCGGATCGGCAACGTGTGGGACGTGCCGCCCACGCTGACCTCGGAGGGCACCTGGACGGTCGCCGAAGCCGGGCCCGGGGGCACCGAGGCGATCCCCGTGCCGGGCCCGGCGGTGAGCACCTCACAGGCCTTCGACGTCCAGAGCCCCGCCCCGCCGCAGCGACCGCCGGCCCTGACGGGCGGGGCGACGGCGGAGCTGCTCGGCACGCCCGAGCACGTGGACACGATGCTGCGGGCGCTCGCCGCGCTCTGTCGGGTGGACGAGCAGGGCCGGGAGGAGCAGGGCCCGCAGCTGGCGGTCCGCCTGCGGATCGGGCGTCCCGCGGGCGGTGCCGGGTAGCCGCGCCGCCGTGTGCGGGCCCGGCCGTCGGCCCCGCTCACGACCTCTTCCCGCGTACGGCCGACACCGCCCGGGCCAGCGCCACCACCAGCAGGCGCTCGGCCTGCGGGATGAGCGGGGGCGCGGCCAGCGCCACGGCGATCGAGGCCGCCACGCCCGTCCAGGCCACCGGGCCGAGCGGGGTGCAGCCGAAGAACCGGCTGACGCCCGGCGTCTGCACCACCACGGCCAACGCGGCCGCGGAGCCCAGCACCGTCGCCAGCACCAGCGGGCTACGGGCCCGCCCGGTCAGGGTCTGGGCCAGCTGGGCACCGACGACGCCGCACAGGGCCATCGTGCTGGTGCGCCGGACCGAGCCGGGCGTCGCGGTGCCGATGAGCCAGGCGGTGGCCGCGCCGAGGGCGGTCACCAGGCCGCGGTGCCGGATCTGCCGGGCGAGCGGGGCGTCCAGCGCGGCGGTGCCGACGCGCGGGGCGGCCCCGCCGTTCGGCGGATCGTCCCGCGGGGTGACCGCGACGGCCATCGCCGGGAACATGTCGGTGAGCAGGTTGACCAGCAGGATCTGCCGGGTGGACATCGGGGCGCGCCCGGAGAGCACGGTGCCCAGCAGGGAGAAGCCGATCTCGCCGGCGTTGCCGCCGATCAGGATGGTGATCGCGTCGGCGACGCTGCGCCACAGCGCCCGGCCCTCGTCCACCGCGTCGGTCAGCACGGTCAGTTCGTCGTCGGTGATCACCAGGTCGGCCGCGTTGCGGGCGGCCGCCGAGCCACGGGCGGCGATCCCGATCCCGATGTCGGCCGTGCGGATGGCGGCGGCGTCGTTGGCGCCGTCCCCGACCATCGCCACCACCCGCCCGGATTCCCGGAGCGCCTCGACCACCAGCACCTTCTGCTCGGGGGCGACCCGGGCGACGACGTCGCAGCCGCCCAGCGCCCGGGCACGACCGGTCCGGTCGAGGCCGGCCAGCTCGTCGCCGGTGGCCAGGGCGAGGTCCTCGGGCCAGCCGAGGGCGAGGGCGACCGCGCGGGCCGTGGCCGGGTGGTCGCCGGTGAGCATCACCGGCCGCACCCCGGTGCCGCGCAGCCCCTCGATCAGCGCCGCGGACCCGGAGCGCGGGGTGTCGGCCAGAGCGACGAAGCCGACGAGTTCCAGCCCCTCCAACGGCCGGTCGAGCGCCTCCTCGTCGGCCTCGGAGAGCGGTCGCAGCGCGACGGCGAGGACCCGCAGGCCGTCCGCGCCCAGGGCTGCCACGGTCGCGTCCCCGTCCTGCCCCTCCCCCGCGCCCGCGCAGGCCGGCAGCACCGCTTCCGGCGCGCCCTTCACCACCAGCAGCGCCCGTCCGTCGCCCTCCGTCCCGGTCGCGGCCGCGTAGCCACGGCTGGCCTCGAAGGGCAGCGTCTGGGCGGGCGCCCAGCCGAGGTCGTCCGGCGCGGCGGCGAGCACCGCCTCGTCGGTGGAGTGGGCGTGCACGGCTTCGTTCTCGTGGGCCGGCGGGCAGGCCCGGGCCGCCATCCGCAGGACGGTGACGGCCGTGGGATCGTCGGCCGGGTGGCGGGCACCGTCGGCCGTGGCGACGCGGGTCACCCGCAGCCGGTTCTCGGTGAGGGTGCCGGTCTTGTCGAAGCAGACGGTGTCCATCCGGCCGAGCGCCTCCAGGGCGCGCGGGGTGCGGACCAGCACGCCCTGGCGGCTGAGCCTGCGGGCCGCGGCCAGCTGGGCGACGGTGGCCACCAGCGGCAGGCCCTCGGGTACGGCGGCCACCGCCACGGCCAGCCCGCCCCGGACGGCCTCGCGCACCGGGCGGCCCCGCAGCACCGCCAGGCCGGCGACGGCGGCTCCGCCGAGCAGGGTGAACGGCAGGCTGCGGTCGGTCAGTTCGCGCAGCCGGGCCTGGACTCCCCCGGCGGGCGGGGTACGGGCGGCGAGGTGCGCGGCCCGTCCGGCCTCGGTGTCCTCGCCGGTTCCGACGACGACGGCACGGGCGTGCCCGGCCACCACGGTGGTGCCCTCGAAGACCATGCAGCGGCGGTCGGCGATCGTCGCCTCGGGGGTGGCGGCCAGCTGTTTCGCGACCGGGAGGGACTCGCCGGTCAGCGCGGACTCGTCCACCTCCAGCTCGTCCAGCTGGATCAGCCGGGCGTCGGCGGGCACCACCTCTCCGGTGCTCAGCTCGATCACCTGGCCCGGCCTCAGATCGGCGACGCCCACCCGCCGGGTCCGCTCGCCGTCGACCACCGTGGCCCGCTGATGCTGTGTCACCTCCAGTGCGGACAGGGCCCTCTCGGAGCGGAGCCGCTGGAACGCGCCGATCAGTGAGTTCATCCCCAGGGCACCGGCGACCAGCGCCGCGTCCACGGTCGAGCCCAGCAGGGCGGAGGCGGTCGCCCCGACGAGCAGGACCGGCGTCAGCGGATCGTCGAGCTCGGAGCGCACCGCGCCGACCAGCCGGCCCGCCCCGCGCAGCGGCGGGTGGGAGGCGAGCCGCCGGACCCACGACCCGTCGCGCTGCGCCGGGCGGCGGACGGCCTTGAGCCGGGCCAGCGCCTCCTTGGGCGCGAGCGCGTGCCAGGGGACGCGCGGCGGCGGATGGGGGGCGCTGCGGGTGCCGACCCGCAGGGCGGCCCGCAAGCCCGAGACCAGGGCCGCGGCGGTCGCCACGTTCACGGGGGAGAGCCGGGCGGCGACCGGGAGGGTGCTGTGGGGGCGCCGGCCCCGGGTGACGACCAGGAGCCCGGACAGCGCGGCGCTCGCCTCGGCCAGGGTCTTGGAGTGCCGGGCGACGGTGCGGGCGGCGGGGATCGCGGACAGCAGCCGCCACGCGGAGTCGAGGCCGGCCGGGCCGTCCGGGCCGTTCAGCAGGAGGAGGTCCGCCCCCCACACCACCGCGCTGTCCGGGTCCGTGACCGCGACCGCGAGGTCGCCGCGCAGCAGTCCGGCGAGCAGTTCGCCGGCTTCATCCGTCAACTCGGCTGCTCCATCCGCGGGAACGCGAGCGATGGTGAGCACCACCCTTCCCGCGCGCTGGAGTTCGCGCACCGCGTCAGCCAACGGCCTTTCGTAGCCGATCAGTTGATCAGCCAGGGCGCCGAAGTCGCCGAGCGTCCCGTCGTCGGCCACCACGACGTGCAGCCCGGCCAGGCGGGCGGCGTCCAGCGCGGCTTCGGCCACCGGGGCGATCTCCCGCCCGACCAGGACCGTGCCGACGTCCACGCCTCCGGCGGCCGCGACCAGCAGCCCCGTCCCGGCGTCCGGCCGGCCCGCCCGGTCGGGCACCGGCCGTAGTTCGAGTTCCGCCTCGGGCCGGTCCAGGGCGGCGACGGCCGCCTGCCAGAGCCGGTCGTGGTCCCAGTCGGGAGCGGTGGGGTGGACCTCCAGGACCGTTCTGCCCGTACCGCGCAGCGAGTCCGGGTGCAGAACCACGGTGTCCACCAGCTCCAGTCGGCGCAACCGCTCCAGGTTGCGGACCAGGACGCCCTCACGGGCGAGTGCGGTGCCGAGCACGGAGGTGAACGCGGCGGGGCCGTAGCGCACGGCCTTCGGGTTGCCCGCCACCAGCCCCTCGGCGGCCTCCGCCACGTCGCGGGTGAACAGCAGGGCCGCGGCCGCGCCGAGCAGGGTGCTGCCGACCGCCTGGTCCGCGAACTCCTCGCCGGGCAGCGGGCGCAGCGCGGGCCGGGCGCTTTTCGCACCCGCGACGCTCAGCCGTCCGGGCGCGCAGACCGTGTCGTGCGCGGCGTCGAAGGCGGCGGCGCCGGCGATCGTCTCCATCAGCCGCCCGGTCCGCAGCACCGCGTCCAGGGCCAGCGCGCCGGGCGACTGCCCGGCGCCGTACGCCGCGGCGCCGACGGCCGCCATCGCCAGCTCGGAACCGGCCTCGCCGAGCCGCCGGCGCAACAGGGCGCGGACGTCGGGGTCCTCGCGGACCAGGGAGACCAGGGCGGTGGCCATCCGGGGCCCGGTGCGCAGCGGAAGCGCCCGGGCTCCCACGGCGGTGACGAAGCCGACGGCGTCGCAGACCAGCGCGACCGCCTGGGCGCGGACACCGCCGGTCCGTCCGGGGTGGGCGGTCTCCAGGACGTCCTCGTCCACCCGTTCCAGGCGCTGGCCGGCGGCGAGTTCGGTGGCCCGTTCCACCACGCGGTCGGTGGCCGCGTCCTGGGCCAGCTGCACCACCAGCCGGGAGAGGCCGCCGTCCCAGTAGGCGGCGATCACGTCCGGCCGCCGGGCCAGCCCCAGTGCCACCCGCCGGGCCGCCGCCTCGACGTTCCGCGCCGTCCCGGCGGCGCCCCGGGGGCGCAGCGGCAGCTGGATCCGCGAGCCCGCGTGCCAGTAGCCCGTGCCGGCCTCGGCCGCGCTGCGGGCGACCCGGCCCACCCGGGTCGCCGTCCCGGCGGCCGAGGTGGCGGTGCGGACGGTGCTTCGGACGGTGGTTCGGGCCCCGACGCGCCCGGCCTCGGCGGCCACCCGGGCGGCGGCGCGCGCCGTGGGTACCGCGGAGCGTGCGAGGACCACCGGCACGGCCAGGGTCAGCCCCAGGCCCCTCGCCGGCAGTCGGGCCAGTCGGTGCAGTACCACGGCTCGGCCCCGATCCGCCGGGTCAGGCGCTCTTCCGCCGGGACGACCCGGCGTACGTGGCGGCGGTGGTCCGACGGCGGCTCGGCGCCGTGCCACCCGATCGATAGGCCTTCGGAGTGCTCGGCTGCGCCGCACCGGCCGATCCGGCCGTGTCTTCCGCCACGTCCGCCCGGGCGGGCGTGGCGGCGGACCGCGCGGAACTCCTCGGCCGCGCCTGGGTCAGCCAGACGGCCGCCGCACCGGCTGCGGCCACCGGCCACTCGACTGCGCCCAGCGCTCCCAGCAGCCCGGCGCCGGTGTAGGCGGCGATCCGGCGGGCCCGCGGCGACACCAGTCCCACGGTGTCGAGCACTCCGTCGACCATCCCGCCGACGGCCCCGGCACCCGGCAGGCGCCGCACGGCGGAGGCGGCGGACTCCACCGGGCGCAGCAACAGGGGCGTGCCCGTCGACGGGGCAGATGAAGTCGATTCCTGGTCGTTCATGGCCGTTTCCGATCGCTGCTCTGCGACCCCCGGGCCTGCCGCGCCTACGCGCGCACCGACCCGCGGGTCCCGCGTGTCCCACCCCTGCGTCTGCCCAGCAGCGCCCGCTCAAACGTCAGCGGCGGCCCCGGCCGGCCTCCATCGGCCGACCAGGCCGTGGCGAGCGCCGCCCCGGTCACCGCGAGGTCACCGGCAGGGAGGTTCAGCAACGTGCTCAACGGCACGGTGGCCGGTGGCGGGGCCGAGATCGACGAGGGCACCGTGCCGCGGGTCACCCTGTGTCGGGAGGGTGACCGGCCGCCGCAGCGGATCGCGACCACCCGGATCGGCTCCGGTTTCGGCGAGCGGACCGGTCCCGACGCCCTGGTGGTCGCCCGACCGGCGTCGGCGTCGGCCACGGCGACACCTCTACGTGGCGGACACCGTCGGCAACCGGATCACCGTGATCCACGGCGCCCTCCGCCGCGACACCGGCGAGCAGGTCACCGTCCGCACGCCCGGCACCAGCGGTGACCCGCCCGGCGCGGGCGCGCTGTTCCGCCTCGCGGTGGACCTGGGCCGGAACGCCGTCCACTTCGTCGACGACGCCACCGACTCCCTGGACGTCCTCCACCGACCGGCGTCCCGAGCGGGCCCCGGCGCCGGGGCGCGCCCTATTGGCGCAACAACCGCCGCCAGCGCGGCAGTTCGGTCACGCAGCAGGCCAGCGCGAGGAGGATGACCAGCACCGCCGCCCAGCCCGGGAGGAGCAGCGCGGCGGCCGTGACCGCACCCGCGAGTTCGGCGAGCACCATCAGGACCGTCGCCCAGCCGGGCACCGCGACGACCGTCCCCGGCTTGTCCCCCGGCGTCTGCAGCACCGCCGGGACGCCGATCAGCAGCACGTCCACACCGATCGCCAGCAGGACCGAGTGCGGCCACAGCGCGATCGGCAGGCCGATCCAGCCGACCAGTTCCAGCCCGGCCCGCAGCACGGTGGCGTGCCGGGGCTCCGCGTACCGCCGCTCCTCCATCGCGCTCCCCCGTTCGAACAGCCCAACAGCCCAACAGCCGGACCGGAACGGGCTACAGCCGCTCGGCCAGCGCCTCGTGGACCCGCCGCCAGGCGTCGGCGGTCGCGGCGCGTCGTGGTCCGCCGGACGGTCGGCCGCGAAGCCGTGCCGGGCGCCCGGGTAGGTGACCAGCTCCTGCCACTGACCCGCCATCGGCTCCCCCCTTCGATCGGCCGGAAGACATCGCTGCGCATCGTAGTACCAACCGCCGGACGCCATCGAACACGCCCATCGCCCGTTCACCGTCAAGGACTTGGTATGACCACGGCAAAGGCTTGACACGGCCGCGTCCGCCATCTGGACGACATCGCCGCCGAGTTGATGTGGTGTCCGGGCTCGATGAGCACGGACAAACCTCCCACACCCTCACACTCGGGAGCAGACGCATGCGCACACCGCTCAAGGCCGCCGCGCACACCCTCACCGCGCTGGCCCTGGCCGCCCTCGGCACCACCGCCCTGGCCACCGGAGCCGAGGCGCGACCCGCCCCGGCCGCCGCCCACTTCGGGGCCAAGCCGCTCCACCCGAGCGCCGCCCAGCACGCGGCCGCGACCACCAACGACACCCTCTCGGTCCGCTCCTCCGCGAGCCAGGGCGTGGTGTCCCCCACCCCGAAGGTGTACCTGGTCTTCTGGGGCAGCCAGTGGTCCTCCGACCCGGCCGGGGTGGCGGCCGACATGCAGAACATGTTCAAGGGCCTCTACGGCAGCCAGGACACCTGGGGCACCGTCCTCGACCAGTACTGCGAGGGCGTCGCCAAGGGCACCACCAGCTGCGGCACCAAGGGCGTCCACGTCCAGCACCCGGCGACCACGCCGCTGGCGGGCGTCTGGTTCGACAACTCCGCCGCCGCGCCCGCGAGCGCCACCAGCACCCAGCTCGGCGCCGAGGCCGGCAAGGCCGCCGCCCACTTCGGCAACACCACCCAGGCGCCCAACCTCAACGCCCAGTACGTGGTGATCTCCCCCACCGGCACCCACCCGGACGGCTTCCCCAACAGCGGCTTCTGCGCCTGGCACGACAAGACCAGCAGCTCCTACGGCACGCTGGCCTACACCAACCTGCCGTACATCCCGGACCTGGGCGCGGGCGCCTGCACCACCTTCACCGACGGCCGGATGCTCTCCGGCATCGAGTCCACCGAGACCCACGAGTACGCCGAGACCGTCACCGACTTCTGGCCCAGCATCGGCTGGAACGGCGGCGGCGGGGAGATCGGCGACGAGTGCGAGAACCTCGACGCCTACGTCACCCTGAGCACCGGCACCTTCGACCTCCAGGGCCTGTGGTCCAACAGCGCCAACAAGTGCGTCACGCACGGCTAGGAGCACCCCGGCCGAAGCGCGGGGCCGCCGTCCACCCGGCGGCCCCGCCGCCTCTCACCCCACCAGGCCCAGCACCGCCTCCGCGAAGGCCTCCGGCGCCTCCTGCGGAACGTTGTGACCCACTCCGGGCAGCGTCCGCACCTCGCAGGGCCCGGTGAACCGCTCGGTGCCGGTCTGGTCCGCGGCGGGGATCACCCCGTTCTCCTCGCCGACCAGCACCACCGTCGGTACCTCGATCGGCGGCCGGCGGGCGAGCCGCTCCTCCAGCGCCCGGTAGCGCGGATCCCCCTCCACCAGCCCGTACCGGTGCCGGTAGGAGTGGATCGCGACGTCCACGAAGTCGGGGTTGTGCAGGCTGGGCGCGGACGCGGCGAACGCCTTCCCGGCGTCCGCCCAGGTCGGCGACCACAGCCGCCACAGCAGCCCGCACAGCTCCTCGCGGTTGCGTTCCAGCCCCAGGCGGCCGCGCTCGGAGTGGAAGTAGTACTGGTACCAGAGGTTGCGCTCCGCCTCCGGTGCGGCCGGCTCCATCGCGCGAGCGATGTCCTGGACGAGATAGCCCCCCGCTGTGACCAGGCCGTGGACCCGATCCGGCCACAGCGCCGCCGCCGCACAGGCCGCGCGGCCGCCCCAGTCGTAGCCGGCGACCACGGCCCGCTCGATCCCCAGCGCGTCCATGAGCTCCACCAAGTCCTGCGCGAGCGCGGCCTGCTGGCCGCTTCGCCGGGTGTCCTCAGTCAGGAACCTGGTCGGCCCGTAGCCTCGCAGGTACGGCACCAGCACCTCCCGGCCGGCGTCGGCGAGCAGCCGCGCCACCTCGTCGTACGCCCGCACGTCGTAGGGGAAGCCGTGCAGCAGGACCACCGGAACGTCGGCCTCCCGGCGGCGCTCGCCGACCCGGCGGTAGGCGATCTCCAGGACCGGCGTCGTCACCCGGTGCAGCTCGTACAGCTCATCGGAACTCACAGTCATCCGGCCATGCTCGCACGCCCGACTCGGACGCGACCGACTCGAAGTCAGCCGCAGAGCCAAGCGGTTCGGTTCCGGCTCCGGCGGTCACGGCCACCGCGATGCCGTCGGAGTTGACGCGCCGGAACGGGAAGCCGGAAGCGAGCCGCGCCGCCCAGACCCCACCGTCGGTGCCCTCGCCGCCACCATCCCGGCCCGCCGCGCCGCAGCCCGGAGCTGGGCCGGCACCGCGTACAGGGGTTGCGGCTCCCGCCCGCACGTCGGAGGAGCCTCACACGGATGTCCGACGCGCCGCCTGTCAGGTCACCCGGACGGCACGTCAGGTCGCGATCCGGCCGAACTCGTTCGGACGCGGGTCCGGCACGGCTGCTCGCACTCGTCGATGCCTTCCGCTTCAGTGATCTCGTCATTCCGGCCGTTCCACGGTCGTTCCCGGCGGGCCGGGCGGCCTGTGCCGGACGCCGAGTTCTCGTGGGAGGTTCAGTGAGATCGTCAAGATGGTCCGTCGGCTGCGCGGTTGCGGTCGGCATGGCCGGTTCCCTGGTCGTGGGCCCTTCCGTGTCGTCGGCCGCGCCCGCGCTCGTGGACGGCCCCGGTCGGGCGGCTGCCTTCGGGCAGCCCAGGGCGGCCCTGCCGGCGCCCGGGCCGTCGGGGTCGTCGGCGCACCGGGGGGACGAGGACGGCGAACACGGTCGGCCGCGTGTGTGCGAGGGACTCGTCCCGTACCCCATCCCCGAGGAATTCCGCCCGTACTACTTCTGCGGTGACTGGCGGCTGGGCCCCAAGCGGCTGCCGACCCATGGGCTGCTGGGAAACATCCTCCAGGGCTACCACCGGCTCGGCGGGCTCACCGCCGTGGAGTTCCTGAACACGTGGTGGGACCCCTCCCTCGATTCGGGCGAGGGAGACTGGAACTATCCGAAGGACGACGGCTTCGCGCACGACGCCACGGGCGGCGTGCTCGCAGCGCCGTTGCTGCTCCAGGCGGGTCAGAACCTGATGGTCGACCGGTTCGGCAACGAATCCGGCCGGTTCTTCTCCCCGGCGGGCACGAAGTACGGGCAGCGGGCGATCCCGCCATCGAGCCTCAACACCATCGACCCCAGATACCCGTACGACTACAACCTGTACCGGGTGGCGAAGGACGTCACCGTGTGCGCGGGGCCGGCCGCCCCGGCGTTCGAGCAGCCGGGCGGGGCCATTCAGTACGTGGCGTCGAGCAAGTTCTGCCCGAGCATCCCCTTCGCCACCGTCGCCACGCTGGTGAACAACGGCACCCTGGTGAGAGTGAAGACCACGCCGATTGAGGAGGAGGAGGCTCAGACGGGGCAGAGGCCCGCGCCGATGAGCGGGAAAGCCACCTCGCGATGACCTCGTGACGCCGCGGCCCGGCCCTCGGAGGCCGGGCCCCGGCGTTGTCGCTGGTGGGAGCTTGTGGGAGGAGACTGGCTGCATGGACCGGTTCCAGCTGTGCCGGGCCCTTCGAGCGGCCGGGGTCCCGCAGCCGTACTACGAGATCCCCGGCTGTCCCCGCGGCCCGAACCGGGCCGACCGCTACTTCCTCGAAGAACGCGCCGGGATGTGGGTCGTGGGAGTCCGTGAGCGCGGCGGGCGAGAGGTGCTCGAACACTTCACGGACGAGGACCGGGCGTGCCGGTGGCTCTACGACCGCCTGACCGACGAAGGACCGTCACCCGTCCCGGCCACATCCGAGGAGATGGACGCGCTCCTGCACGACGGCGACGCGATCCAGCGGCGGGCCCGCGAGCAGTTCGAGCGGGCCCTTGCCAAGGCGCGCCGCCAGAACCTCCGGGAACCGGCCGCCGACGACGGTCCTGCCGAGCCGCCACCCGTGGGGTGACCGGCACCGGCCCACGGCACCGGCCGACGACGGACGGAGCGGCCGCGGGTGTCGAGGACGGAGGTGCGGCCGGTGGGGGTGCTTCGGTTGCACCCGCGACGCGAAGTGGGGTTTGCGGGTCGGGCCCTCCACCGGGGTGGGCGCGGAGTCGGTCGTGGGTCACCTGTAGTGGGCGAACACCCGGTCACGCTCCATCTCCCGGCTCCAACCCGGTTCGTCCCCACGCCGGAACGGAGCCGTCCTGGCGAGCACTTGCTGACCCCGCCGGGCCACCCCGCGCATCCGGACGCGAAGCGCGGTGGCCGGCCCCGGTTCGGGAAGGAGCTCCGGGATCAGGCCCGGTTCAGCGCGGCGCCGGCTCCGTCGGCGGTCCCGGCCAAGTGCAGGTGAACTCCAGGCCCCGCCACCCGCGGATGAGAGCGCCCGGGTGCCGATGCTCTGGAAAGCTGGGCCGGGAGTCCCCGCAGCCCTTGCGGGACCGACGCAGGCGGCGACCGGCGGGTGGCTCCGGACCACATCGGCACGGTCCTCCGGGGCCGCGGGCGTCGGCCGTGGCAGGCCGTTCCGGAAGCGGTGACCGGATCGCGGTCAGCTGGTGAGCGGTCGCCGCCGCCCGACGTACGGGAGGTGCTGCTGTGTCGGCTGCGGAGAAGCGATCCACCATCGCGACCCTCCCGATCATCCTGGGGCTCTCCACCGCGTTCACGATCACGACCGTCGACCCGCTGGTCCTCAGCCTGAACATGCCGCAGATCGGCCGGGCGCTCCACGTACCGCCCGACGTCGTCGGGTTCCTGGGAGGCGCGGCGACACTGGTCGTGGCCGCCGCCGTCCTCGCCGTGGGCAGTCTCGGGGACGCTTTCGGGCTCAAGCGGCTGCTGATGCTGGGGCTGGCCGGCGGCATCGTCGTCAACCTGCTCTCCGCGCTCTCCCCCAGCTACGAGTTCCTCCTGGTGATGCGCCTCCTCGACGGCCTGGCACTGGCCGCGATGCTGGGAGTGTCACTGGCCCTGCTCAAGGTCGCGGTGCCACCGGAGCGGCGGCCGACGGCCATCGGCATCTTCATGGCCGTCGAAATGGTGCTGTGCGGGGTGACTCCCGCGGCCGTGGGCTGGGTGGTGGGGGCCGTCGGCTGGCGGTGGCTCTTCCTGCTCGTCCCGCTGCTGGCACTGATCGCGCTCGGGCTGACGGCCCGCTACGTCTCCGAGTCCTCCGTCCCCCAGCGCCGTGGGGTCGACGTGGTCGGCGTCAGCCTCGTCGGCGCCGCCCTGCTGGCCCTCGTCCACGGCATCGCCGAGGCGGAGAACGGGATGACCCGGCTCCAGGCCTGGCTGCCCCTGGTGATCGGTGCGATCGCCGGCGTGCTGTTCGTCCTCCATGAGCGCCGCGCCGCCGAGCCGGTCCTGGAGCCGTCGCTCTTCCGCAGCGGCGCGTTCACCGTGGCCGCGCTGGCCAGCCTGGCACTGAACTTCATCGCCGCGGGGTTCAGCTTCGCCCTGGGGCAGTTCGGCAGTGTGGTCCTCAGGCTGTCCCCGCGCACTATCGGCCTGCTGTACCTGCCCGGCACGCTGCTGGTGGCAGGCGCCGTCGTCCTCGCCGGGCGCCTGATCGGAAGGTACACTCCCCGGCCGGTGCTCATCACCGGCATGCTGGTGCTGGTCGCGGGCGGGCTGCTGATGGCGGCCACCGCCGGGCCCGCGATGGCGCTGTGGGTCCTGGTCCTGGCCACCTGGCTCACCAACCTGGGCTCGCTGGTGGCCTCGGCCTCGGTGGCCGAGACCATCCTCTCGCACGCCCCGCCCGGTAGGTCCGGTGCCGTCGCCTCCGTCCAGCCGGCGTTCGGAATGACCGGCTACGCACTCGGCCCCGCCGTCTACCTCCTGCTGTTCAACCTCTTCTTCCGACGGCAGTGGCTCGACGACGCCGATGCACGCGGCCTGTCGGAGACCCGGGCCGCCCAGGCCGTGGACGCGACCCGCAGCGCGATGGCGCAGAGTCCGACCGGCGCCGGTTACGACCCGAACCTGCTCCGGCAGGCCGGGCTGGACCTCGGGCTGGACTTCACCGACGGCCTGAGGCTCACCATGCTGGTCACGAGCCTCCTGCCGCTCGCCCTGGCCGTGGCAGCGTACGTGCTCATGCCCCGCAGGATCCGGACCACGCCGTAGGAACCGGCTGAACGCGGACGGCCCGCGCGTTCCGGGCGCACGCTGGGCATCGACGTCGTGCGCGCGCGGGAGCCCCACCCCGATCGGCCGTCCCCGCTCTCGGGCGACTGGCCGACCCCGAGGTCTCCCGGGCGACCGGGCTTGTAGGCTCACGTGGAAAAGCTCTGATTCTTGAAGGGGGAGCCCAGTGCGCGCCCGTCGGTGGACAACTGTGGTCGCTGGAGCCGTCGCGCTGAGCAGCCCGACGGTCGCGCATGCCCGCGGCGGGGGCGGTAGCCACGGGTTCGGAGGCAGCGGGGGCAGCGGGGGCAGCGGGGGCAGCGGGGGCAGCCATGGTGGCGGCTTCCACGGATCGACCGGCGGCGGCTTCGGTTTCGGATCCGGTGGCGGCGAGTACTTCGCCCTGCTGGTGATCGTGGTCGTCGTCCTCCTGATCCTGTGGCTCGTGTACCGCCGCCGGAAGGCGGGGCAGGCAGTCGGCCTGAACACCGTGTCGGACCGTACGGCGCACCGCGCGGACGCACAGGCGCGCGAGCGCGCCGCCCAGGTCGGGGCCCGGGTCGATGCCATTGCCGACACGGATGCGACCTTCGATCGTGCCGCGATCGAGCGCCGGGCCGTCTGGCTGTACGTGACCGCCCAACAAGCCTGGACCCGGCACGATCACGCCACGTTGCAGCAGATCCTGTCGCCGGTGCTCTACGGCAAGTGGGCCGACGAGCTGCGCGACTACGAGTCGCGCGGCGAGGTCAACGTCGTGGAGATCGTCTCGGGCCCGGTGGTCGAGCTGGTCGACGTCGCGAATCGCGCGGGCGAGCTGAACGACACCGTCACCTTCCGGGTCACCGCGACGCTCAAGGACTACGTGCGCCGCAGCCACGGCCCGGATGCCGCGCGCAAGGACGGCTCGACGCGCCCGGTCGAGTACTGGACGCTGCGCAAGAGCCGGGCCGGAGAGTGGATCGTGTCGTCGGTGGAGCAGGCGGCCGAGGGTGCGCACCACCTGACCAGCGCCATCGAGACGGACGGCTGGGACCAGAAGGAGGTCGCTCGCGAGGCGGTGCTGGAGGTGGCCGGGAAGACCGCGGTCAAGGGTGTGAGCGACATCCTGTCGCTCACCAACATTTCGTGGAGCACGGATGCCGACACCGCCGTCGGCGATCTGAGCGTGCTCGACGGCCGGTTCGACAGGGCGGTTCTCGAGGTCGCCGTCGAGCGGTTCATCGAGGAGTGGGTCATGAACGACGGCAGTCTGGACTTCACGTCCGTGCGCACGGTCAATCGAACCGTGATGCGTGACGCCGTCGTCAGGTCGGTCACGGTGCGTTCGCTGGTCTCACGCGACCCGATCGTCTTCCGTGTCGCGGTCGCCGCAGAGGGCGTCTACTACGAGGTCGACCGGCGCAGCGAGCAGGTGCTCCGTGGCGACGCACGCCGGCGCAGGCCGATCGCCTTCGCGTTCGATCTCCGGCTGGACGACACGTCGACCGGAGCGTGGACCGTGATCGCCACCGACGTGGAGTAGGTGGCGCTCGCGCCGGGGTCGACCTCCTGAAGACGGAATCCGGACGTTCTCATCCGAACCGGCCCGTGCAACGGCGAGGCCCGTGCCGTCACCATCGGCCTTCACGAGTTGACGCCACGGAGTGCCCTTCCGACCTCTTGACGCCTTGACAGGTACAGGAGTTGAATGCGCCTCAGCTCAGCACACGATGGGACGAATCCAGGGCCCGTCCGGCAGGATCCGCCGGACCGGAGCCCCGCTCCGCTCCGCGGAACCGGCCCCCACCCCACCTCGCGGGCCGGCTCCGCGCCCCTTCCTCGGGAGCTGTAGATGACTCGTGACCCCGCGCGCCGCCGAACCGGCCGACGCGCTCGCCGACTCACCAGGCCCGGCCGTCGACTCGCGGTCCTGGCCACCCTCGGCATGCTCCTCGCGCTGATCGGTCAGGCGCCCGTCACCGCCGCCACCACGGCGGTGACGGCGGCGGCCCCGGTGGCCGCCGCCGGGCCGCCGCCGGGGTGGACGACCGTGTTCAGCGACGACTTCTCCGGCGCCGCCGGCGCACGGCCCTCCGGGGCGAACTGGACGTACGACACCGGCCCGGGCTCGAACTTCGGGACCGGCGAGATCGAGACCATGACCGACTCGACCGCCAACGTCCACCTCGACGGCAACGGCAACCTGGACATCACCGCCCTCGGCAGCGGCGGCTCCTGGACCTCGGGCCGGATCCGGACGCCGAGCGCGGTCGCCGGCGCGCCGGCCGGCGGCAAGCTGGAGGTCACGGCCTCGATCATGCAGCCCGCACCCTCCGGCGGACTGGGGTACTGGCCCGCGTTCTGGATGCTGGGCCCGGGGCAGTGGCCCGAGAACGGCGAGATCGACATCATGGAGGACGTCAACGCCCGCTCGCAGGTGGCCGGCACCGTCCACTGCGGCACCTCCCCCGGCGGCGTGTGCAACGAGGGCAACGGGATCGGCAGCGGCCTGCGCGCCTGCCCGGGCTGCCAGAGCGGCTACCACGACTACGCGATGGTCCTGGACCGCACCGACACCGCCGCCGAGTCGATCACCTGGTACCTCGACGGCGCCGCGTACTTCACCGTGACGGAGAACCAGGTCGGCGCCGCCGTCTGGCAGCAGGCCTTCGACCACCCGCTGTCCATCATCCTCGACCTGGCCATCGGCGGCGGCTTCCCCAACGGCGTCTGCGGGTGCACCACCCCGACGGCCGCCACCACCTCCGGGGCCACGATGAGCGTCGCATCCGTCGCGGCGTACACCACCACCGGCGGCAGCGGCGGCGGTTCGGCGATCACCGGTTACGGCGGCCTCTGCCTGGACGACCGAGCCGCCTCCACCGCCGACTACAACCCGGTGCAGATCTACACCTGCAACGGCACGCCCGCCCAGCAGTGGACGGTCGCCCGGGCCGGCAGCACGCTGCACGTGCTGGGCAAGTGCCTGGACGTGTACGCGGCCGGCACCGCGAACGGCACGGCGGTGGACATCTACGCCTGCAACAACACCGGCTCCCAGGTCTGGATCCCGCGCTCCGACGGTTCGCTGTACAACCCGCAGTCCGACAAGTGCCTGGACGACCCCGGGTGGTCCACCACCGCGGGCACCCAGGTGCAGATCTGGGACTGCACCGGTGGCGCCAACCAGAAGTGGGTGCTGCCCGCCTGAGACGCGTCGCGGCGGCCTGCGGCTCCCGCGGGACGGGACGGCGGCGGGGCGCGGACCCGCCGCCCGAGCAGCGGCCGGCGCGCCGGCGGCCTGCGGCATCGGCGAGGTCCATGCCGACTGCCTTCGAGAAGCGTCAGGTCTCCGCGCACGACGGACAAGCCTTCACGCCGTCCCATTCTCACGCAGCCGGTCACGGCGCGCATGCCGAGCGAGCGCCGCCCCAGGGCCTGAGAGCCTTCCGATCCCCATCGGCCGTCCCCCGGACCAGCCCGGACCGGTCGTTCCGCCCTGCCCCGCGCCTGCCCCGCGTCGGGGCGCGGGCCGTCAGCGACGGGCCAGCAGCCCCCGTACGTAGGCCGCCTGGCCGACGTGCTGGAGGTCGTCGGCGATCACACTGATCAGACGCACCCCCAGGGTGACCGGAGGCTGCCACGACTCGTCGACGATCCTGACGAGGGACCGGTTGTCGAGACCCCTCACGTAGTCGACGGTCCGTGCGTGGACGGCCTCGTGGTAGCCCACGAGAAGGTCGGCGGTGGCGGTGACCTTGGCTACCTGCGCAGGCCGGTGCCCGTAGCCGGTCGACGACGCGGCGAACGGGAGGGCGAACCGGCCCGCCCAGCCGTCGGCGGTCCACACCTGTTCGCGGTCGGCCGCGTCGGCGAGGTGGTCGTCCTGCACCCGGGTGAGGTGCCAGACCAGCCAGGCGATCGAGTTGGCCGAGTCCCGCACCCGGAAGGACAGTTGCTCCGTGGTCAGGCCGTCGACCACGTCGGCGACCGTTTCACGGATCCTGTCGAACGCGTCCACGAGAAGATCGGCGCTCTTCACACCGGCCACAGTCGCCTCCCGGTCCTTACCCCGTCCCACCGGCGGCACGAGGATGTCGCACGGAGGATGCCGCGCCGCCCCGACGATTGTGTCCCGCCCGTCGGGCCCCGGCCACCCGGGACCGGTGCGCCCTCGCCCACGCGGCCCGCGGGGCGGGACCGATCTCGTGGCGGCTCGACCACAGCCCGCAGTTCACGGGCGGTGCGAGTGGGCAGGGCCCGCAGGGCCGCTTCCAGAAGCGCCCGTACTCGCCCCCGCAACCCGGGCAGCCGTCGACGAACGGCGGACCGGGCGGGCGGTCACGCCGGGAATGCACCTGCCGGACGTCGCACCACCCGGCAACGGTTCTCGCCGTCCGCGGCAGCCAGGGCCACGGCCAGGACGTGGCCGGCGCCCGCCCGATCTACGGCCGGCTCATCGAACTCGGCGTCAACTCACCACACTGCCGGGCCACATCACACCGTCCAGGGCTCGCGGGCGATCGCCACCCGCTCACCCGTCGTGGCGGGACGGAGTCGTTGTCCCACGGACGGGCCCCGCGGCCCGGGTCAGCGGGCCGGCCCCCGGTCATGGCTTCCGGTTGCGGGCCGGATTGCGGTCATCGATAGTGGACGCGGTGGCCGTATGGCGCGCGCCGAAGTGTGGGTCATGCCACCAGCCGGCCTCGTGCCGTTGGTCGTTCTGGTCTGGCGACAACGGCAGGGCTCCTGGCGAGGAGCCACTTCGCACCTCCACCGAGGCGGCGAACAGCTGGCGGATCCGCTCCGATCACGGCATGCCCCTCCCTTGCGCCGGCCACCCTTCGTGGTCAACACCGGCAGTGCAGGCTGCACGTGAGACCGTCTCCACCCCTCCCGTTCATCACGCGAGGAGCACTCTCATGACCAAGAACACCCTGGCACGTCTCCTGACGGCGTCCGCTCTTGTGGCCGGGGGCATGATGCTGGTCCCCGACCCCGCGGTCGCACAGACAGGCTTCCACGTCGTCAACATGGCAACGGGCAAGTGCGCGACCCTGGCTGGAGGAGTCTCCACCAACAACAACGTCACTCTGGTCCAGTACAACTGCGACAACGACTCCTCGCGGCACTGGTACCTGAGCAACTGGAGCAACAACACCTTCCAGCTCGTCAACGCGAAGACGGGCAAGTGCGCGACCGTCGCCGGAGGGGTCTCCACCGACAACAACGTCACCCTCGTCCAGTACAACTGCGACAACGACTCCTCGCGCCGCTGGCGCCTCGGCAACAGCAACGGCAACTCCTACCAGTTCGTCAACGTGAAGACGGGCAAGTGCGCGACCGTCGCCGGAGGGGTCTCCGCCGACAACAACGTCACCCTCGTCCAGTACAACTGCGACAACGACCTTTCGCGTCGCTGGCAGCTGGGGTAAGAAGCCGTAGGACAGGGCCTCTGGTGGCGCCCGGGTTGGACCGGAGCCACCAGTAGGCCCTGTTTTCGCTGGCCCGCGCACACATCAGGCGCGGGGGGCCGGGGATGCCCTGTCGATTCGGCGCTTCCCGTGCCCCCTCCTCCCGACGGCGCCGGGCGGCGTTGCCATGCTTCGGCCTGGCCCGAAAAAGGACATCCTGTGACCGGCAGGACCGATGTCGCCGCCGCTTTCGGCGCCGCGGCCGTCTCCGTCCCGGCGAGCGCCGGAAGGGAGAGCTCGCTGCACCGGGCGTCCAGGCGCGGCGCCGGACCCCGTCCGTCGGGGCCCGGCGTCCGTCGGCCGGCGGCTCCCTGGTCGCGGTATCGCCGGACGGGGCCGAGGGTGGGCAGCGGACCGCCCGGCCCACTGCCGGCGCGGACAGGATCCGAGGAGCGGCCGATGACCGAGTACGAGCGCACCCGCACCATGCCTGCCCTGCCGGAGCTGGTCTTCGACCAGGCCTCCGACCCCGGACGGTTCGACGCGTGGATGCCCCGCGATCTGCACGTGCGGGTCGACGACCCGCCCGCGGTGACCGTGCACGAGGACCGCACCGGCGAGGACGAGCGCGGGCTCCTGCGGGCGCAGAAGGACCAGATGCGGATGGAGTGGGGCACCCGGGAGAACGGCCGGTACGCCGGTTGGCTCCAGGTGGCGGGCCTGGACACCGGGACCAGCCAGGTGACCGTCCACCTGTCGTTCTTCGACGCGCGGTCGGCCCCGCCGCGCGAGGAGGTCTGAGCTTGCTCCGCTTTGACGGACACCGTTGGTGTGGTGGTCAGGCCGCCAGCACGGTCTCGTACTCGGCTGGGCTGCGGTAGCCGAGGCTGCTG